>JAGNOM010000085.1 GCA_017990155.1 Propionivibrio sp.
ACTTCTTCATCCTGAAGGTGGGGCCGTGGCTGACGTATGCGCTGCGCGAAGGCTTGTTCAGCCTGGAATGCATCGAGCGGGAACTCAACCCGGCCAATCCGTCGCGCTTCCGCGAGACGCTGGCCGGTGTGATGAAAGCCGATCCGAAGTACTGGGAGAAGTACTACTCGGGCAGCGCCGACGAGGTGGACTACAAGATCGCGTTCAGCTACTCGGACCGCGCCCGCTACTACTTGGGTCACAAGGACGTGGCGGATTCGCTGAACCGCCTGCTGGAAAATCTCTCGCCGGAGGTTCCGGACGGATTGATCAGCCAATACCTGCCGCTGCAGTACCAGGCCGTGCGCGAAGGCAGGCTCGGCAAGCACCCGATGGATCTGGCGGTGGATCGGGTGAGTAACGTGCTCGATCTGTATTTCGCGGCGGGGAAATAAGGTTTCGCGGGTTCGTCGACGCGACGACGGCTTTTTGTTCAAGGAAGGTATCCAATGAAAGCGCTAGTCATTAATTGCCCGGGCGAGATGGAAGTGAAGGAAGCCGTCGAGCCCAAACCGGGTGCGGGTGAAGTTCTGATCAAGGTGCGCGCGAGCGGCATCTGCGGCACCGACGTGCATATCCTCGAAGGCGGCTTCCCCGGCGCGTATCCGCTGATTCCCGGGCACGAGTTCTGCGGCGAAGTCGTCGAAGTCGGACCGGGTTGCACGCGTATCAAGGTCGGCGACCGCGTTGCGGTCGAGCCGAATGTGCCGTGCAACAACTGCCCGGAATGTCTGCGCGGCGATCACCACTACTGCAGTAACATGATCGTCCCCGGCGTCAATCGGCCGGGCGGTTTCGGCGAGTACGTCGTGGTGCTTGAGCGCGGCGTGTTTTCCGTCGGCGATCTGGATTTTGCCGAGGGCGCCCTGGTCGAGCCCTTGTCTTGCGTGCTGCACGCCGTCGAGATGCTCGCGCCCAAGATGTCCGACCGCGCGCTGGTCATGGGCGCCGGGCCGATCGGCCTGATGCTCGGCCGCGTTCTCAAGTCGCGCGGCATCGCGCAGGTCGACTACCTCGAACGCCTCGACGAACGTCGCAATTACGCGGCCAAGGAAGGCGTCGGCGATGTCTTCGCCGGCCTGGACGAGGTGCCGGAAAAGCACTACGAGTGCGTGCTCGACGCGACCGGCGTCGGGATGCTGGTCAGCGAAGCGGCCAATCGCTTCGTGCGGGCACGCGGCAAGGTGCTGATCTTCGGCGTTCCGCACCTTGACAGCGAGATCCGCCTCAACCACTTCCGCGTCATGCGTGAGGAAATCCAGATCATCTCCAGCTTCACGTCGATCAAGAACACCTTCCAGGCGATTGATCTCATGCGTAGCGGGACGGTGAAAATGGACGGCATCATCAGCGACCGCATCCCGCTGTCGAAAGCGCCCGAATACGTTCTGCGCATGAAGAACGGCGACGGCGGCATCCGGAAAGTCACGGTCACCGACTTTCAGGCTTGATTGAATCGATCCTCGGCGGCGCTTTTTCCCGCCGGGGTGTTTACGCAAAATGAACTGAACTGTTCCCTTTTTTCTCCAAATCGCGAAACGTTTCGCTCTTGGCTTGGATGGTTGAAACAAAACGTTTCGCTTCTCAGTGAAAGGAAGTATTCATGGAAAACCAGACCTTCGAGATTGCCGCCGATGGCGTCGATCCAGCACGTGTGCCTTATCAGACCCTTTATACCGGCGCCAGGATTCCCGCGATCGGCATTGGCACCTTCGGGTCGGATCGTTTTTCGGGTGACGAGGTCGCGGCAGCGGTGCTGGGTGCAATTTCGGTGGGCTATCGTCACATCGATTGCGCGGCGGTCTACGGCAATGAACACCTGATCGGCGGCGGCCTGCAAAAGGCGATCGAAGGCGGCATCAAGCGCGAAGACTTGTTTGTCACTTCCAAGGTATGGAACAACATGCACGGCGACGGCGACGTGCTCCTGTCGGTGGCGAAAACGCTGCGCGATCTACGTCTCGACTATCTCGACATGTTCCTCGTGCACTGGCCGTTTCCGAATCATCACGCGCATGGTGTCAGCGTCGACTCGCGCGATCCGAATGCCGTTCCATACATCCACGAGAACTACATGAAGACCTGGCGGCAGATGGAGCGGCTGGTCGATATGGGGCTGGTCAAGGCCATCGGCACGTCGAATGTGTCGATCGCCAAGCTCAAACTCATCCTGCGCGATGCGCGGATCAAGCCGGCCGTCAATGAAATGGAATTGCACCCGCACTTCCAGCAGCCCGAACTCTTCAAGTTCTGCGTCGACAACGGCATCGTTCCCATCGGCTTCAGCCCGATCGGTTCGCCGAATCGGCCTGATCGGGACAAGACCGATACGGATACGGTCGATGTTGAGGATCCGGTCGTCGTCGCCATCGCCAATCGACTGGGTGTGCATCCTGCGCTGGTGTGCCTGAAATGGGCGATTCAGCGCGGACAGGTGCCGATTCCGTTCAGCATCCATCGCAAGAACTACCTCGCCAACCTCAAGTGCTCGACGGAGAATCTGCTGACCGATGAGGAGATGACGGCGATGGCCGGAATCGACAAGAAATGCCGCTTGATCAAGGGACAAGTCTTCCTGTGGCCAACGGCGAAGGACTGGAACGATCTCTGGGACGAGTCGGGCATGATCGCAGGCGCCTAGAATTCGCGTTCGATGGACCTGGTTCGACGAGCGGGCCGGATCCATCATCAGCTTGTCTATCGAGGTACCCAGAATTTCCACAACCATCAAAGATGTCGCCCGGCACACCGGGCTCTCGATCGCGACCATCTCCAAGTTCATCAACGGCGGCAACGTCCTGGAAAAGAACCGCGAAGTCATCGCGCAGGCGATCGGCGAGTTGGGTTTCCACGTCAACGAAATTGCGCGCGGCCTGAAAACCAGCCGCTCCATGACGGTTGGCGTATTGATCCCCGACCTGGAAAACGTGTTCTGCACGAGTATCGTCGCGAACATCGAAAACACGCTTCAGCAGTCCGGATACAGCAGCATCATTTGCGACTATCGGGAAGATCCGGCGCTTGAGCGGGAAAAGCTTGAGTTCCTGGCGAGGAAGGGCGTTGATGGTTTCATCTACATGCCCCTGGGCAGTCAGGAACAAGTCGTTTCGCGGCTGCTCGAGAAATCCACGCCGGTCATCCTGATCGATCGACCGCTATCCGGTATTGCATGCGACACGGTGCTGGTCGACAACCTCAACGCCGCCTACGGCGCAATCGAACACTTGATCAATCAGGGCCATCGCCGCATCGGGATCATCGCCGGGCCGAGCGGAATCTATACCGCGCAGGAACGTCTCAGGGGCTATCGCAGGGTGCACGAAGACTTTGACCTGCCGATTGATGGCGACTTGGTTCTTGAAGGCGATTACAGCGTCGAAAGCGGACACCGGCTGATGGATACGCTACTCAAGCGCACCGATCCGCCAACCGCCGTGTTCGTGACGAACTACGAAATGACGCTGGGTGCGATCATGGCACTCAATGAATCGCCAATTCGGGTACCCGATGAACTATCGATCATCGGATTCGACAATCAGCAGCTCGCCAGAATCGTAAAGCCGGCGCTGACCATTGTCGTCCAGCCGATTCAGTCGATTGGCGAGACGGCGGCGGCGCTGCTGCTGAAACGTTTGAAGGAAGACCGCACAGGATTTCCAGCGATGCACCGGCTGAAGACCCGCCTGGTGATGGGCGAGTCGGTCAAACGTTTCGGATAGCGCCCCGCGTCAATCCCTATGCCAGAACGTCCGGAACGAGCATCCGTTCAAGCTGGTAAATCTTGTCTTTGAGCAATAGCTTGCGCTTCTTGAGGCGGTGGATCAGGAGCTGATCCTGTTCGGGTAAAGGGGTGCTAACCAGATGTTCAATAATCAGATTCAGGTCGCGGTGTTCCACCTGGAGTTCGTTCAAGGTGGCGCGTGCGTTGGTAATTTCTTCTTCGGTCAGCATCGTTCAACTTCCCATAGGTTGATATCAGATTCGCGCACAGGAAAACCGTGAATTCCGCTTTGTTGACGAGTGTTTGAGCACGGCTTTCTTCCCCCTCTGCGAGCGCCGGAATCCCCCAAGTGGCATGGATTCGGGCGACGCGCATTGAGTCCTATGGTAGGCGCGCCAAAGGCAAAAGACAACGGCGATCTTTGCCGGCCAGCGTGAAGCGAGACGCCGCTCATGCGGGCTCCGTCGGCCGAATCGGACTATGGTATCTTGGCCGATTCCATTCTTGGCGAGCGCTGGCGACGTTGCGCTCACGTTTCTGATCATGGGCATGACACTCCTGGCGTTGATCGCTGTTTTGCTGATCGAGCAGATGCGTCCCTTGGCTTATGGGCGGCTTGTTCACGGGCCGTTGCAGCGGATGGCCGATACGCTTGAGCACTACTTCAATGCGGGCGAGCATCGTTACGGTTTGCTGGCCTGGCTGACTGCGGTTGGCGGGCTGGTTCTCGTTGCGGGTGCCGTCTACTTCGCATTGGCAGCGCTCAGCCCGATTTTGGGATGGTTGTGGAACGTGCAGGTTCTCTACTTAACCCTCGGATTCAGGCAATTCAGCCACCATTTCACGGATATTCAACTTGCCCTGCGCATGGACGACCTGCCGCGGGCGTGCAAGGAACTCGCCGAATGGCGCGGATGTTCCACGGGAGGCTGGTCCGCCTCGGAAGTATCGCGCTTGTCGATCGAGGCGGCGCTTGCTGCTTCTCACTGGCATGTGTTTGCCGTCCTTGTCTGTTTCGTCCTTCTGCCGGGGCCGTGTGGCGCCGTACTCTACCGCGCGGCGGCTTTTTTTGCCGACGCCTGGGGCGCGCGGGACGAGGCGCAAACGGGTTCGTTCGGCGTCTTCTCGCGGCAAGCCTTCAACGTGATCGACTGGTTGCCGGCACGGGCAACCGCTGCAGGATTCGCAATCGTCGGCAACTTCGAGGATGCCGTTTATTGCTGGCGGAACCAGCTCGGGCGATGGGCGAATCATCCGTGGGGGCGCAGCGTCGGCATTGTTCTGGCCAGCGGTGCGGGGGCCTTGGGTGTCCGTCTCGGCGAAGCCAACACCGGCGATGAATCGCTTGAAGCTGCGGAGATCGAGCTTGGCGAGCCGGCCGATGCGGATTTCATGCAAAGCGCTGTCGGTCTGGTCTGGCGTGCCTTGCTGTTGTGGTTGTCACTGTTGTTGCTGATGAGTTTCGCCGGACTGGTTGGCGGATAGTTTCAGCGCCTCTATTCCTCATTCAAGGGAGGGCAAGATGGTTCGTGAGGTCGTTGTGTTGAGTGCGGTCCGTTCCGCGGTTGGTACCTTTGGTGGCGCGCTGGCCGGGATCGAACCGGCCGGGTTGGCGGGGATTGTCATGAAGGAAGCGATTGTCCGCGCGGCAGTCGATCCGCAACTGATCAATTACGTGACGGTCGGCACCTGCATTCCGACGGATTCGCGCTATCCCTACGTCGCGCGCGTGGCGTCGATACAGGCGGGATTGCCGATGGCGTCGGTGGCGATGCAGGTCAATCGCCTTTGTGCTTCGGGATTGCAGGCGGTTGTCAGTTCAGCGCAGAACATCCTGCTCGGCGATAGCGACTATGGCATCGGCGGCGGGGTCGAAGTGATGTCGCGCGGCGGGTATCTGTTGCCGACTCTGCGCTCCGGCGCACGGATGGGCGATACGCAGGCGATCGATATGATGGTCTCGGTGCTGACCGATCCGTTTGGCGTCGGGCACATGGGGATTACGGCCGAGAACCTGGCCGTTAAATGGAATATCTCCCGCGCTGAGCAGGATGCCTTCGCCGTCGAATCGCAGCGTCGTGCGGCGCGGGCGATTGAAGAAGGGCGTTTTCGCTCGCAGATCGTTCCCGTGTTCCTGAAGACGCGCAAAGGCGACATGGTGTTCGATACCGACGAGCACGGTCGGCCGGGGACGACCCTGGAATCGCTGGCCAAAATGAAACCGGCGTTCAAGAAGGATGGGACGGTGACGGCGGGGAATGCGTCGGGTATCAACGATGGGGCCGCCTTCCTCGTTCTCGCGGAAGCAGGGGTTGCGGAACGGGCCGGGCAGAAGCCGCTGGCGCGCCTGGTTTCTTATGCCGTTGCCGGCGTATCGAACGAGATCATGGGCGAGGGCCCGATTCCCGCGACACGGGCGGCGCTCGAGAAAGCGGGCCTGAGTCTGGATCAGATGGACGTGATTGAAGCGAACGAAGCGTTTGCCGCGCAGGCGCTGGCCGTGATGCGCGGTCTGGGGCTCGATCCGGAAAAGACCAATCCAAACGGCGGCGCCATTGCGCTCGGTCACCCGGTCGGCTGTTCTGGGGCCTTCATCGCGACCAAGGCTTTGTACGAACTGCAGCGCATCGGCGGACGCTATGCGCTGGTCACGATGTGTATCGGCGGCGGTCAGGGCATCGCGGCGATCTTCGAGCGACTTTGACCGTCAGTATTGCAGGAACGCCGCGCGCTCCGCGGTCCACGCCGCCTCGTCGTGTCGGGCCAGGTGCTCCAGGTCGCCGGGCAAGGCGGCGGGGTCGTCAACCCACTCGCGCAGTAGCGGACTGCCGTTGATCAAATCGATCGCCAGGCGGTCGTGCTCGTACTCGTAGGCAAAGTCACGCCACAGCGGGTAGTCGGGCTGCAGGCGCCGGATCGCCTTGAAGGCGAGGCTCTGCAGACGCCACGGGCGGAATTTGTCATGGTTGTAGCTGCCGTTCTCGGCGTGAATCTGGACGCCGTTACACAGCTTTCCGGCGTGCTTTTGAAATGTGGGTTCGAACCAGCAGTCGCGCAGGATGCAGCCCGCCAGCCAATCAGGTGCGAGCGCCTGCATTTCGCCGATGATCGCCTGGGCGTCGATGTCGGGCGCGCCGAAAAGCTCAAGCGGACGCGTCGTGCCCCGGCCTTCGGATAGCGTCGTGCCTTCGAGCATGACAGTGCCGGCGTAGCAGCGTGCCATCGAGAGATTCGGCGCGTTCGGGCTCGGGTTGATCCAGCAACGCTCGTTGATTGGCCAGCCGAAGCCGGGCGCAGCGTCGGGCCGCCAGCCGTCCATCGCGATGACGCGGCAGTCGACGTCGATGTTGAACTTGGCGATGAACCAGTGCGCGAGTTCACCCATGGTCAGGCCGTGACGCATCGGAAGTGGTCCCGCGCCGACAAAACTCTCCCAGCCGTGGCGCAGCGTCAGCCCTTCGACCGGGCGCCCGGCTGGATTCGGCCGGTCCAGAATCCACACGGCCTTGCCGGACGTTGCCGCTGCTTCGAGCATGTAGCGCAAGGTCGTGATGAAGGTATAGATACGGCATCCGAGATCCTGGAGGTCGATCAGCAGGATATCGAAGGTGCTCATCATCTCTGCCGTGGGCCGCCTTGCCTCGCCGTAAAGGCTGAAGATCGGGATGCCGTGGTGTGGGTCGACATAGTCTGGCGATTCGACCATGTTGTCCTGCTTGTCGCCGCGCAGACCGTGCTGCGGGCCGAACGCGGCCGTCAGCTTGATGTCGTCAAGGGCTGCCAGCGCATCCAGGGCGTGCGTCAGGTCAGCCGTGACCGATGCCGGGTGGGCGAGCAAGGCAAGGCGTTTTCCGGCCAGCGGTCTTCGCAGGGCGGGGTCGGCTAGCAGGCGGTCAAGGCCAAACAAGACGGGCATGGCTGGGCTTTCAATTGGACTGAGGCGTGGATTCTAGCGGGTCGGCAATGATCGCCAAACCCGTTCGCGATCGACGGCCGTCGGCAAGTGGCGAGTTCCGGTTTTGGATCTCTTTGTTCCGCATGGGTTTTCCCGGCAACGTTCAGTACAATACTGGCCTTTTACAGCATCTGTCGGTGCTCGGCGGGAGAATTCAAATGACGAGAAAGTACTTCGGAACGGATGGCGTTCGCGGACGGGTTGGCGAAGCGCCGATTACGCCGGATTTCGTGATGCGCCTCGGCTATTCGGCCGGGAAGGTGCTGGTCGCCCGTGGCGGCGAGACTGGTCACCTGAAGGCAGGTGAACGCCCGGCCGTGTTGATCGGCAAGGACACGCGGATCTCCGGTTACATGCTCGAAGCCGCGCTTGAGGCCGGTTTTGCGGCTGCCGGAGTCGATGTCTGCCTGGTCGGCCCGATGCCGACGCCGGCGGTGGCCTATCTCACGCGCGCCCTGCGCCTGCAGGCCGGGATCGTGATTTCTGCGTCGCACAATCCTTACTACGACAACGGAATCAAGTTCTTTTCGGCGCAAGGCACCAAGCTTGACGACGCAATCGAGGCCGAGATCGAGGCGGGAATCGATGCGCCGATCGTCTGCGTTCAGTCGTCGGAACTGGGGCGTGCGCGGCGGATTGATGACGCCGCCGGTCGCTATATCGAGTTCTGCAAGAGCACTTTCCCGAATGATCTCGACCTGCGCGGACTGAAAATCGTCGTCGATTGCGCGCACGGCGCTGCCTATCACATCGCGCCGCATGTCTTCCATGAACTGGGAGCGGAGGTCGTCGCGATTGGTGCGGAGCCGAATGGGCTCAATATCAACAAGGACGTCGGCGCGACGGCGACCGGCGCCCTCAGCAGGGCGGTGCTGGAACACCGTGCGGATCTGGGTATCGCCCTCGATGGCGACGCCGACCGGGTGATGATGGCCGACGCCGACGGCAAAGTGTACGACGGGGATCAGCTTCTGCTGGCCGTGGTAAAAAGCCGCCTGCGCCAGGGTGCCGTGGCCGGGGTGGTCGGGACGCTGATGACCAATCTGGCCTTCGAGCACGCCTTGGCGAGCCTGAACGTTCCGTTCGCCCGTGCGGCGGTTGGCGATCGTTACGTGCTGGAAATGTTGCGTGAAAAGGGTTGGCTGTTTGGCGGAGAGAACTCCGGCCACATCCTGTGTCTCGACAAACACACCACCGGCGATGGCATTGTCTCGGCCCTGCAGGTCCTTACGGCGTTGCGTCAAGACGGTGGCGATCCGGGGCGTTTGCTTGGCGAACTGTCGCTGTATCCGCAACTGCTGATCAACGTGCCCTTGGTCAAGGGCTTTCCGTGGAAAGACCACCCGCACATCAACACCGTGCGCGAAGAGGTCGAATCGGAACTTGAGGGTGAGGGCAGGGTGCTGCTGCGCGCTTCCGGTACCGAGCCCTTGCTGCGCGTGATGGTGGAAGGGCGCGACGCGCAGAAGGTGCAATCGGCGGCGGAAAAGCTCGCCGCTGCCGTGCGTGATGCCGTTTCATCGTGATGTAACAGAGACGTAACATTCGACCGATAGACTCGGCTTTGTCTACAGACCAAGTCGAGTCCTTTCTAGGAGAATGTTGCATGAAAATCACACGCTACTCTGC
>JAGNOM010000086.1 GCA_017990155.1 Propionivibrio sp.
CAGACCGGCCAGATGACCGCTGCGCTGCTCGGCTGGCCGCAGGCGACCTTCGCCTCGAAAGTGGCCGTTGCGGATGGCAAGGCGACGGTCGAGCGCGAAATCGACGGCGGTTTGGAGACGGTTTCGGTGACTTTGCCGGCCGTGATCAGTAGCGATCTGCGCTTGAATGAACCGCGTTACGCATCATTGCCAAACATCATGAAGGCGAAGAAGAAGCCGCTCGATACGCTGACGCCGGATGCGCTGGGTGTGGATGTTTCGCCGCGCCTCAAAACGCTCAAGGTCGCCGAGCCGCCCAAGCGGGTCGCGGGCATCAAGGTCGCCGATGTCGGTGAGTTGATCGCCAAACTCAAGAACGAAGCGAAGGTGATCTGACATGAGCATTCTTGTTATTGCTGAACACGACAACGCTTCCATCAAGGCTGCCACGCTCAACACTGTCACGGCAGGCGCAAGAATCGGTGGCGAGATTCATCTGCTGGTTGCCGGCAAAGGCTGTGCAGCCGTCGCCGACGAAGCGGTGAAGATCGCTGGCGTGGCAAAGGTTCTGCTGGCTGATGCGCCGCAGTACGCCGACCAACTGCCGGAAAATCTCGCCGCGCTGGTGGTGGCGAAAGCGTCGGGCTACAGCCACATCCTCGCGGCAGCAACGACGGCAGGCAAGAATTTCATGCCGCGCGTGGCGGCTTTGCTCGACGTGGCGCAGATTTCGGAGATCGTCGCGGTTGAGTCGGCCGATACCTTCGTTCGTCCGATCTATGCCGGAAACGTGCTGGCGACGGTGCAGTCGCTCGATCCGGTCAAGGTCGTCACCGTGCGCACGACAGCGTTTGAAGCGGCGGGGGCGGGCGGTTCAGCGGCGGTCGAGTCAATCGATGCCGGACCGGACTCGGGACGCAGTGCGCTGGTTTCGCGCGAACTCACGCAATCGGCGCGTCCTGAACTAGCGGCTGCCAAAGTGGTGGTTTCCGGCGGGCGCGGCCTGGGTAGCGCCGAGAACTTCCATGCGCTGATGGAACCGCTTGCCGACAAGCTCGGCGCGGCGATGGGCGCGTCGCGCGCCGCTGTCGATGCGGGCTTTGTGCCGAATGACTATCAGGTCGGGCAGACCGGCAAGATCGTCGCGCCGCAACTCTATGTCGCCGTTGGCATTTCTGGAGCCATCCAGCATCTGGCGGGGATGAAGGAGAGCCGCGTGATCGTCGCCATCAACAAGGACGCCGACGCGCCGATTTTCCAGGTTGCCGACTATGGCCTTGTGGGTGATCTGTTCGAGATCGTGCCGGCGTTGACGGCAGCTTTGTAAATCAGCGTCGCAAGTAGGACTGTTTATTCCGGGAGTGCTTGATCCAGACAGGAGATTGAAATGAGCGAATATCGTGCGCCGATTCGTGACATGCAGTTCGTGCTGAATGAATTGGCTGGGCTGGACGAATTGGCAAGGCTGCCTGGATGCGAGGAAGCGACGCCCGATGTGGTCGATGCCATCCTCGAAGAAGCGGCCAAGTTTGCAGAAGAAGTGCTCTCGCCGCTCAACGCTTCCGGCGACAAGGAAGGTGCACGGTTCGCCGACGGCAAGGTGACGACGCCCAAGGGCTTCAAGGAAGCCTACAAATTGTTTGCCGAAAGCGGCTGGACGGCATTGGGCAGCGAGCCGGAGTGGGGTGGGCAGGGCTTGCCGCGACTGGTGGCGACACCGGTGGCAGAAATGTGGAAATCGGCCAATCACGCCTTTTCGCTGTGTCCGTTGCTGACCGGTGGCGCGATCGATGCGCTGGTGCTTTCAGGGTCTGATGAACTCAAGAAGACCTTCCTCGAGAAAATGGTTACCGGCGAATGGACCGGGACGATGAATCTCACTGAGCCCGGGGCCGGCTCGGATCTGGCGGCCGTGCGGACGCGCGCCGAGCCGCAGCCGGACGGAAGCTATCGCGTCTTCGGGCAAAAGATCTTCATCACCTACGGCGAACACGACATGGCGGACAACATCGTCCACCTCGTTCTTGCGCGCACGCCGACGGCGCCCGAGGGCGTCAAGGGAATCTCGCTATTCATCGTTCCGAAGTTCATCGTGAACGCGGACGGTAGCCTCGGCGAACGGAACGATGCATGGTGTGTGTCGATCGAGCACAAGCTCGGTATCCACGCGAGCCCGACGGCGGTGATGGCCTTCGGCGATCACGGTGGCGCGGTCGGCTACCTCGTCGGCGAAGAGAATCACGGTCTTGAGTACATGTTCGTGATGATGAATGTCGCCCGCTTTGGTGTCGGCATGGAAGGCGTCTCCGTCAGTGAACGTGCCTACCAGCGGGCGCGCGACTACGCGCGTGAGCGGCTCCAAGGGACTGACGTCGGCGTGCGTGGCGGGCCGCGTGTCCCGATCATTGCGCATCCCGATGTGCGGCGCATGCTGATGACCATGCGCGCCCAGGCCGAGGCTAGCCGGGCGCTGGCTTACGTGGTCGCGAGCAAACACGATGCGGCGCTTTGTCATCCAGACGCAGATCAGCGCAAACGCAACCAGGCCTTCGTCGACCTGATGATTCCGGTGGTCAAGGGTTGGAGTACCGAGATCGGAATCGAAGTCGCCTCGCTTGGCATCCAAGTGCATGGCGGTATGGGGTACATGGAGGAAACCGGTGCAGCGCAGTATCTGCGCGATTCACGCATCTCGACAATCTACGAGGGAACGACCGGCATTCAGGCAAACGATCTGGTCGGTCGAAAAATGGCAAGGGACGGTGGCGCGGTTTTCCGGGAGGTGATCGCGATGATGCGCGCGGTGGAGGCGAAGCTTGCCGCGTCGGACAGCGACGACATCAAGGCCATTCACGCACGGCTTAGCGTCGCCATTGACGCGCTGACGCGCGCGGGGGCGTGGGTCGTCGAAGAGTTTCCGAAGGACACACGCGCCGCATTGGCAAGCGCCGTACCGTTTCTGAGACTGTTTGGTGTGGTCGCAGCAGGCTGGCAGATGGCGCGAGCGGCGCTGGTTGCGCAGGCTCGGTTGGACGCAGGCGATGCTGATCCGTTCTATCAGGCGAAGATTCGTACGGCACGTTTCTTTGCCGACCACCTGTTGACGCAGGCCGAGGGGCTTGCCACGACGGTGGCTGAGGGCGCGGCGTCGACGATGGCCATGCCCGTCGATCAGTTCTGAGCGTTGCGAGGCGCCGTCCGGCGATGATCGTCCTTCTTTGCTAAAAAGGGCCGGCATGAGTTTAGAATGCGGGCAGGGTATTCGATTGCGAAGGAGTGCAGCGTGATTCAGACGATTCAGGATTCGGTTGAGGGATTTCGCCGGACAATAAGCGCGGCGACGGTTGGCGAACTCAGTTTTCCGACCAGCCTGGACGCCAGCCGCCGCGTGCTCAAGGCTGTGGAGAATCCCGATATCGGGATGTCGGCGTTGGCGAAGATCGTCGTCGCCGAGCCCCTGCTTTCAGCCAAGGTCATTCGTCTGGCTAATTCGGTCGCGCTCAATCCCAGTAACATGGTCGTGCGCGATGTGCGGCAGGCGGTCGTTCGCGTCGGTATGGACCCGATCAAGGCGCTGGCGATGGTGCTGATCATGGATCAACTGCGCCATTCGCAGCGGCATGTGGCGACGCGCGAACTGTCGAACCGGCTGTGGGAGCGCAGCGTGCATGTCGCCGCGCTGTCGTATGTTTTGACCAAGAAGCTGACGCGACTTAATGCCGACGAAGTGATGTTCGCCGGCATTGTTCATGATCTCGGTCGCTTCTATCTGCTTTCGCGTGCGGCGGAATTCCCCGCCCTGCTTGAGGACAATGTCGTGCTCGCCGAGACGATCAACGATCTGGCGGAAAGGACGACCGAGCGCATTCTTGGCGAGCTCAATCTGCCACATTCGGTCGTCGAAGCCGTGCTGGCGTCGCGCCGTTTCAGCGGCACGATGCCGCCAGCAACGATGGGCGACATCCTGTTCATCGCCGGTGCCGTTTCGCCACGTCCGGACCCGTTCGATGAGTTGGATGCACGGGTCGTTCCGCTCGCCAATAGCGCCGTTGCGCTGGGGCTTGACCAGAGCATGGTGTCGGAAATCATCGCCGCTTCGGGCGACGAAATCTACTCGATCGCGATCGCACTGGAGGGCTGAACCGCAGCGGATGCCGGAAGCAGACGCTACATGTTCGGATAGTTCGGCCCCTCGCCGCCTTGCGGCACCACCCAGTTGATGTTCTGCGACGGATCCTTGATGTCGCAGGTCTTGCAATGGATGCAGTTCTGCGCATTGATTTGCAGCCGCGGCGCTGCGTCTTCGCCCTGAACGATTTCGTAAACACCGGCTGGGCAATAGCGCTGCTCGGGCGCGTCGTAGAGCGCCAGATTGAGCTTGATCGGAATCGTCGCGTCCTTGAGCTGCAGATGGCAGGGCTGGTCTTCCTCGTGATTGGTATTCGATAGATAGACCGAGGACAGGCGGTCGAAGGTGAGCACGCCATCCGGTTTCGGGTAGTCGATCGGCTGGCAGTCGGACTTTCGCTTGAGCTGGGTGTGGTCGGCGCCCGGATGGTGAAGCGTCCATGGTGCTTTCCCGCGCAGCAGGAGTTGATCGATGCTGAACATGACGCTACCCAGCACCAGCCCCTTGGCCATCCACGGCTTGAAGTTCCTCGCCTTGAACAGTTCCTCGTACAACCAGCTGCGGCGGAAGGCTTCCGGGTAGGCGGTGAGTTCGTCGTGGCTGCGGTCTGCGGCCAGTCCGTCGAAGCAGGCTTCGGCGGCCAGCATCCCGGATTTGATTGCGCTGTGCGAGCCTTTGATGCGCGAAGCGTTGAGGAAGCCCGCGTCGTCGCCGATCAACGCGCCGCCAGGGAAGACGGTCTTGGGCAGCGATTGCAGACCGCCGGCGCTGATCGCGCGCGCCCCGTAGGCGATGCGTTTGCCGCCTTCGAGGAAATGGCGGTACGCCGCATGCGTCTTGAGCCGCTGGAATTCCTCGTAGGGCGACAGGTACGGGTTGCTGTAGCCGAGGCCGGTGACCAGTCCGACCGAGACGAAGTTGTCTTCCAAGTGGTACATGAAACCACCGCCATACGTCTGCGTGTCGAGCGGCCAGCCGCCGGAATGGATGACGAGGCCGGCCTGATGCTTTTCGGGCTTGATTTCCCAAAGTTCCTTGATGCCCAGGCCGTAAACCTGCGGCTCGCAATCCTTGCATAGTCCGAACCGCTCTTCGACCTGCTTGCCGAGATGGCCGCGGCAGCCTTCGGCGAACAGGGTGTAGCGGGCGTGGAGTTCCATGCCGGGCTGGTAGGCTGGCCCCTCGCTTCCGTCCTTGAGTCGCCCCATGTCGCCGGTGGCAATGCCCTTGACCGATCCATCGTCGTTGTAGAGCACTTCGGCGCCGGCAAAGCCGGGGTAGATTTCGACGCCAAGTCCCTCGGCCTGCTCGCCGAGCCAGCGGCAGAGGTTTGCGAGGCTGATGATGTAATTGCCGTCGTTGTGCAGGCAGCCAGGCAGCATCCAGTTGGGGATGCAAATATCGCGGCCCTCAGTGAGCATGAGAAAACGGTCTTCGCTGACCGCGGTATTGAGCGGCGCGCCCATGGCTTTCCATTCCGGGAAAAGCTCGTTGAGCGCGCGCGGATCCATGATTGCGCCGGAGAGAATGTGTCCGCCGATTTCCGCGGCTTTCTCGATCAGGCAGACGCCGATCTCCCGATTTTTTTTGGCCGCGAGTTGCTTCAAGCGGATTGCTGCCGAAAGACCGGCCGGGCCGCCCCCCACGATCACGACATCGTATTCCATGGATTCTCGTTGCATCGTTTTCCTCTTTTCTGGCTCGGGGTGTTGCGGATTGCCGTGTGGCGCTGCGAGTCGTATGCAGTCGGGTTGTGGTGTGCTTTTCAATACGGTATCGTATGGAAAATGACGCTGCGCCGTCAAGTTGCCGAGTTGCCATCACGCCCAAGGAGCTGTCATGGAGCACGCCCACCCACCCAAAGCGCTTGCCTATACCACTTTCATTCCCATTCGCTGGGGCGACATGGACGCTTACCGACACGTGAACAACACCCTCTATTTCCGCTATATGGAGCAGGTGCGCGTTGAGTATCTGGAGAGCGTTGGTGTGACCGTGCAGCCGAAAGGTTCGGCGCCGGTGCTGATCAATGCGAGCTGCACGTTCCTGATTCCCTTGACCTATCCGGGCGTCGTCGAGATCCGGATGTTCTTTGGCGCGCTCGGGCGAAGCAGTGTTCATACGAGCTACGAGATTCGCATTGAGGGTGACGATACGCTCTACGCAACCGGCGAAGCAAAGATCGTGTGGATGGACGTGGTGACCGGGAAATCGGTGCCGATTCCGGATGACTTGCGCGCGCGAATGACGGCGTGAGTTCCATAACCTATTGATTGGAGAAGAGAAGCAATGCGCACAATCGGAAATTTTCTCTGGTTCATCATGGGCGGTGTGCTGATGGGGCTCGGATGGTGGCTGGTAGGCTTGCTGGCCTTCATTTCCATCGTCGGCATTCCCTGGGGTAGAGCCTGTTTTGTCATCGGGCAGTTTGCCTTTTGGCCCTTCGGCAAGGAGGCGGTGAGTCGAAAGGACCTGTCGGGAAGAGAGGATATCGGGACCAGCGGTTTCGGCACGATCGGCAATATCGTCTGGTTCCTGCTCGCGGGCATCTGGCTGGCCATCGGGCATGTGCTGTCCGCTGCGGCCTGCTTCATCACGATCATCGGTATTCCGTTTGGCATCCAACACCTTAAACTGGCCGGCGTCGCGCTGGCACCGATCGGCAAGACGATTGTCGAAAAGGAACTTGCCGCTGCAGTGCGTGGCGAAACGGCGCAGGCGGAACTGTCGCGACATCGCGGAGAGTCCTGAGACGGGCGCTGATCAGAAGATCGTTTCTATTGGATTGTTGAGAATAACTACATGAATGTTGCTGTCGATATCGTTTCCGACTTGGTCTGCCCGTGGTGTTTCATCGGCAAGGCGCGTTTGAAAGGCGCGCTGGCACTGGTGAAGGAAAAACACCCCGATGTTCAGTTCCAGATCAACTGGCTTCCTTACTTTCTCAACCCCGATACGCCGAAGTCTGGCGAATCGTATCGCGGCTATCTGGAGGCCAAG
Organism: Propionivibrio sp.; assembly: GCA_017990155.1. Taxonomy (GTDB): domain Bacteria; phylum Pseudomonadota; class Gammaproteobacteria; order Burkholderiales; family Rhodocyclaceae; genus Propionivibrio. The sequence continues at coordinate 7,109 of JAGNOM010000086.1, forward strand.
TTCGGCGGGGCGAGAGAGGTCGATCGCATTCAGGCCGACGTTGCAGAAGCCGGGAGGGATTCCGGCGTTGAATTCCGCTTCGACCGCATCGCCACACGACCGAATACGCTGCGTGCGCACCGACTGGTCTATCGCGTGCAGTCGATCGGGCACCATCCCGACGAAGTCGAGGCGCTGGTTGAACGGTTGTTTGCGGCGCATTTCCAGCGCGGCGAAGACATCGGCGATATTGCGACGCTGGCTGACATTGCCGCCGAGTGTGGGGAAAACAAGGATGAGGTCGCCGCATTCCTGGCGAGCGATGAAGCAGAGCAGCAGGTCAAATCGCTGGTTGCAAAGGTCGGCAAGCTCGGTGTGACCGGCGTGCCCTTCTTCATCTTGCAGCGCCGACTGGCCGTTTCGGGTGCGCAGTCCTCTGCGGCGCTGGCCGCCGCCATCTTGCAGGCGATGCAGTCAAAGGGATAGGAAGACCATCCCGCAGCGTCTCAAACGGTGCGGGTCAGTCTCGGGCTACAGAAAATACTCGGGGTACTTTTTCGCAATCAAGGGAAGGTCCGACACCAGCTTTCTGAGGTGCGCTTCGACGTTCCTCGCGGCGAGGTCCGGATCGCTGGCCTCGATGGCGTCCACGATTCTTGAGTGCTCGGCCACAATCTGCGGCACGGGCGTTGCGAAGTCATAAGTCAGGAAACGGGCGCGGTCCATCTGCGCCTTGATCGTTTCGGTAATTTTCCACGCATATTCGCGATTGGCGTGCAGGGCGATTGCCTTGTGCAGGCCGTCGTCCAGCGCCATGAACCCTTGGTTATCATCCGTGTGAACGGCCTGCTGCTGCGCAATGATTTCCCGCAGACTTTTGATCAGCGCCTTGTCATGACTGAGAGCGACTTCGCGCACGATTGACACTTCAATGACCTCGCGCAGATGGCGGGCATCGAGTACTTCCTTGACCGAAATCTTGCGCACGTAGGTTCCACGCTGCGGCAGCACCTCAATCAGGTGTTCCTCACCGAGCTTGATAAATGCCTCCCGTACCGGCTGCCGGCTGATGGAAAAGCGCTTGCTCATCTCGATTTCCGAGATGGCCTGACCAGGCAACAACTCCCCACGAATGATGGCTGCACGCAGGATGCGGTGGAGCTGTGACCCAATCGAAAGCGATTCCTTGGGGCGGAAGTTGATGGCTTTGCTGCTATCGAATAATTCGGTTTCCATTTCGCAATTTTACCTTATAGATAGCACCGATAGAATTTATTGGAGACTACTATACAAGTATACTTTTTGCGTGTAAATTTGTTCGCGTTCACATCGAGGGCGAAAAACATGAGGCTTTGCGAGCAGAGTTTGGTCCGGTTACCCGATACGGTTTCGCGTCCGGTCTACGACCGAAAGCAGGTGGTCGGTTCGATCGTGCATCTCGGCGTCGGCGCCTTTCATCGCGCGCATCAGGCGGCGTTTACGGATGCCGTTCTGTCTTCCGGCGATTTGGCGTGGGGCATTGTCGGCGCCGGGATGGTCTCGTCGAGCATGAAGGACGCGCTGGTTCCTCAGGATTGTCTGTACACCCTGGTCGAGAAGGGCGCCGATGAACGAGGCGAGGTGCAGGAAAAGATCCGCATCATCGGCTCGATCATCCAGATGTTCGGCGGCTCCGACGTCGCCGACAAGCAGGCGCTCCTGTCGAAGATGAGCGATGCCAGCACGCGCATTGTCAGCATTACCGTGACCGAGAAAGGCTATTACCTCGATCCGGCGACATGGAAGCTGCAATTGCAATCGCCCGCCATCGCGGCTGATCTGGCCTCGCCGACGGCACCCAAGACGATTCTTGGCCTGATCGTGCAAGCGCTGAAGAACAGAAAGGCGGCCGGTATCCCACCATTCACAGTCCTCAGTTGTGACAATTTGCCGAAAAACGGGCGTCTGGCAAAAGCCGCCGTGTTGGCTTTTGCGCGCGAAATGGATACCGAGTTGGCGGCCTGGATAGATGCCGAAGTCTGTTTCCCGTGCTCGATGGTCGACCGGATTACGCCGGCAACGACCGATGCCGATCGCGCTCATGTCGCACAAGTCACGGGTCTGGAGGATGCGTGGCCGGTGGTGACCGAACAGTTCGTGCAATGGGTGATTGAAGACAGCTTCTCCTTGGGGCGTCCGGACTGGACGGTCGGCGGCGCGGTGTTCTCGGATGAGATCGAATGCTGGGAAGACATGAAGCTGCGCTGCCTGAACGG
>JAGNOM010000087.1 GCA_017990155.1 Propionivibrio sp.
TGACCGGACCAAATGGCGTCAGTCCGAAACCATAGGTGATTTCAAGGCCTGTACCCAGAGCGCGCACTTCGCCCGGCGTCACCGCGTCGCAAGTCACCATCAGATCGTGCAGGCGACTTGGTCCGGACAACCCGGCTTCGTGCGCCGCAGCGAGAACGTCATGGCTGTCGCGCAGCAGTGCTCTGGCGTGTTCCCGTGTCAGATGTTGCAGAAAGCGCTTGGGCGAAATGCCGGCCCAGACGCTGAACATGCGCTGCAAATGAAAGGCGCTCAAACCGACCTGTGCGGCGATTTCCTCCAGCGCCGGTTGCTCGCGGGTGTGGCTGCGAATGAAGCGGATCGCCTCGGCGACCGTCTCATAGGCGGCGCAACGTTCGTCGATACTGCTGTTCATGATGGTTTCCGTAGCGGGAATTTCACAAGCCCCGTGGTTAGCGAAATCCCCGCGAGGACGAGAACGCCGCCGGTCAGTTTGTCCCAGCCGATGGGTTCATGCAGGAATAGCGAGCCCCAGAGGACGCCGAACACCGGGATCAGGAACGTGACCGAAAGCGCCCGCGTTGGCCCGATCTCCTGAATCAGACTGAAGTACAGCAGATAGGCCACACCCGTACAGAAGACGCCAAGCGCCGCCAACGCGGCCCAATCGCCGAGTAGCGGCGTTTGCCGGATTGGCGCAAAGAATACGACCGGCAGACAGAGCAGGCCGGCCATCCACATGCTGCCGTGCGTGTTGGCGAACGGCGTTGCCGTGCTCGGATTGGCTTTCGTGTAGTTGCTGGCGATCGCATAACACAAGGGTGCGATCAGTCCGGCGGCAATTGGGGTCCAACCGGCATCGCCGGTGAGCGCGACGCCGTTGCCGACAAGCAGCACGACGCCCGCCAAGCCAAAGAGCAGCCCGAGCGCAATCGAGCGCGTGATTGGTATACGTAGCCAGAAGGCTGCGATGATAGCGCCCCATAACGCCGAAGTGGCGTTGAGTATTGAGAGCAGAGACGCCGAGAGCGATTGCGCGGCATACGCGAAAAGCAGGAACGGGAGTGCCGAGTTCAGAAAGCCGATGACCAGGTAGTGGCGCCAGTAAAGGCGAAGGTCGAGCCGCTTTCCAAGCCACAACCCGGCCAGAGTGAGAACCGCCGCAGCGATGAAAACGCGCAACGTGATGAGCGCCGCCGGCCCGAACACGGGAACGCCGATCCGCATGAAAAGAAAGGAGCCGCCCCAGATAGCAGCGAGAATCAGCAATTGAGTGAGGTGTTTGAGAGCCATTGATTGAGCCAGGTCCGTTGCAGTCAGTGCGTATTGTCGTCGCGATAGGGTTCATGCTCCACCCGAATCTTGCGGTGTTTTCGTTGTGCTCGCCGTGCCCGCCGTGGTTAACTGCTTTTCCTTATTCGGTCAATTGCTCAACAGGGAGGATGAATGCGTTTGCTGCTTGTCGAGGACGATCCGATGATCGGCGCCAGCGTGCAGAACGGTCTGCGCCAGGACGGCCATTCTGTGGACTGGGTGCGCGACGGCGCGGCGGCCGAACTGGCGATTGCCAACGGCGTCCACGAGATGGTCCTGCTTGACCTCGGTCTGCCGCGGAAGAGCGGGCTGGATCTCTTGGCCGCCCTGCGGCGCAAGGGTGTCATGGTGCCCGTTCTGGTGATCACGGCGCGCGATTCAGTCGCCGATCGAGTCAAAGGGCTTGACGCCGGGGCGGACGATTACCTGGTCAAGCCCTTTGATCTCGACGAATTGTCGGCGCGCATCCGTGCTTTGATGCGGCGGCAGGGTGGGCGGGCTTCGCCGGTGATCGAACACGGGCCGCTGCGTCTCGACCCGGCGACGCATGAGTTCTTTCTCAACGGTGTGCCGGTCGCCCTTTCCGGCCGCGAGTTTTCCTTGCTCCACGCGTTGATGGAACAACCCGGCGTGCCACTTTCGCGCGCCCAGCTGGAGGAGCGCATCTACGGCTGGAACGAGGAAATCGAGAGCAACACGGTCGAGGTCTATATCCATTCGCTGCGTCGGAAGCTCGGCGCCGAGTGGATTCGCAATGTCCGCGGCGTCGGTTACAGGGTGCAGGAGCTGACATGAACTCGATCCGCAGCAACCTGATTGCGGCATTGATCGGCGCCATGGTCGCGGCGATGTTCGTCGGCGGCTGGGCGACCTACAGCGCTGCGCACAACGAGGCGAGCGACCTGTTCGACTACCAGTTGCAACAGATCGCGCTCTCGTTGCGCGACCAAACCTTCCAGGGCTCGGCCGAGGCCTTGGCCAACGACGAGAGCCTGGACTACGTGATCCGCGTCTGGAACCAGACCGGACTGACCATCTACTCGTCGCGCCGGCACCAGTCGATGCCCGAACTGACGCGCCTTGGTTACTCGACGGCCGACAGCGACGAAGGCAAGTGGCGAATCTTCGCGATCCAGCACCACGGCATGACCATCGCCGTGGCGCAGCCGATGCGGGTGCGCAATCAGCTGGCGACCGACGCCGCGTGGCGGACGTTGAAGCCGTTCTTGCTGCTCTTGCCGGCGCTGGCACTGATCTTCTGGGTGCTCGTCAGCCGTGGTCTGCGACCACTCTTACACTTGGCGCAATCGCTCACGGCGCGCTCGCCCGAATCGCTTGAGTCGATTCAGGGAGTCGCTGTTCCGGAGGAAGTGGAACCGCTCGTCGCCTCGCTGAACGATCTTTTGACTCGGCTCAAGGCCGCGCGCGATGCGCAGCGCGCCTTCGTCGCTGATGCCGCGCACGAACTGCGCACGCCGCTCACGGCCTTGCAACTACAAGTGCAGCTGGTCGAGCGTGCCGATTCGGAGTCTGCTCGCAACGCGGCGCTGGCGGATTTGAAGAATGGATTGCAGCGCACGACGCACACCGTCCAGCAATTGCTGACGCTGGCCCGCCAGGAGCCCGGCGCCGCCGAATACACCATGGCCCCGGTAAGCCTTGCCGCGCTGGTTCGCTCTCTGGTCGTCGATCACCAGCGTCTCGCCGAGGCGCAGCAGCTCGATCTCGGCGTGACCGACGCCGATGAAAACGCCATCGTGCAGGGCGACGCCGACGCCCTGCGCATCCTCCTCGCCAATCTCGTCGGCAATGCCCTGCGCTATACCCCCGCCGGCGGACGCGTCGACGTCGCGTGCCGCCAGGGCGAGGGATGTGCATTCCTCGAGGTGGCCGATACCGGGCCGGGCATTCCGGCCAGCGAGCGCGAACGTGTTTTCGACCGATTCTATCGCCGCGGCAGCGAGGGGGTCGCGGCCGACGGCGGCAAGAGCGGGAGCGGGCTTGGATTGTCGATCGTCCGCACGATTGCCGACCGGCACGGTGCAGAGGTCAGCCTGTCCGATGGTGAGTCAGGCGGACTGCGGGTGCGGGTGCGCTTCCCGCGCTCGGAAAACGCTGGCGAGTAGCCGGGATTCAGTCAGCCCTCAGAGGGAAGCGGGCGACTGTTTCGTAGGCCGGTCCGCTGGACGACAAGCGTGAGCGCACCAGCGTGAAGTCCGAGCAAGTCCACGCAATCGGCTCGATCGCCGGCAGAGCGGGTTCAGCTCCGCGGTCCGGGACTTTTCGTACCAACGTCACGTGGGGAGAAAAGGGGCGCTTGCCGTTGTCGGCGGAAAGTCCTGCTTCGGCAAGCTTGCCGCACAGTCGGCCGGCCAGTTCGTCCAGGGGCGCCGGCATTTCGCTGCAACCGGCCCAGATGAGATGGTTGTGGCGCCAATGGCCGAGTCGGTCGATGCACAGCTCAAACCTGGGCGTGCGAAGGGCTTCTCCGATAGTGTTCAATTCGGGCACGCGCTCTTCGGGGACTTCACCGAGAAAAGCCAGCGTCAGATGAATCGTCTCCTCAAGCGTCGGTCGACCACCGACGCGTGCGGCGATTTCGGCGGCGATCGTGGCGAGGTGCTTGGCCGCTTGCGGTGTCGGCCAGAGGGCAAAAAAGAGGCGGATTGTTGGCATGGTGGGTTGCTCAATTGCTGAATTGATCCAGCGAGTTTATTCCCTTGCCGCGATCACATTTTGTTACGCAGCCTTAAGTCGATTTTAAGTTTTGCTGTCTTACGATCATCGCCATCGTCAAGCGCATCGCTTGCGCCGTTTCGACAACTGGATCAACGACTGGAGGATGAACATGACTTCACAGAATCTCAAGAAAAGTGTAATCGCCACGGTGGTTGCCACCGCTTTGGTTGGCGCTTTCTCAATTGGTAGCGGCACGTCCTGGCAGGCGCACGCTGCAACGACGATCAAAACGCAGGCTGCGGGTGCAACGACCGTTCCTGCGGCGCCGGTGGCACCGGTCTCGGCTGCAGCCTTGCCGGATATGAGCGCGATTGTGGCGCGCAACTCGGCGGCAGTAGTGAACATCAGCGTCTCCGGAACCGTCAAGAATCCGGGCGTTCCGGATTTCCCACAGGTCGACCCGGATGATCCCTTCTACGAGTTCTTCCGCCATTTCCGCGTTCCGCAGCAGCGGGGCGAGCGGCAGGTGCGCGGTCAGGGCTCGGGCTTCATCCTGCGCGACGACGGCATCGTGCTGACCAACGCACACGTAATCGATGGCGCCGACGAAGTGATGGTCAGGCTCGCCGACAAGCGGGAGTTCAAGGCCAAGGTACTTGGCGCGGACAAGACGACCGACGTTGCCGTGCTCAAGATCGACTCCAGCAATCTGCCAACAGTCAAGATCGGAAGCTCGGTCAACGCGCGCGTTGGCGAATGGGTGCTGGCCATCGGTTCGCCCTTCGGATTCGAGAGCAGCGCGACGGCGGGCATTATCTCGGCGAAATCGCGTTCGCTGCCGGACGACAACTACGTTCCCTTCATCCAGACCGACGTTGCGGTCAATCCGGGCAATTCGGGTGGTCCGCTGTTCAACATGGCGGGCGAGGTGATCGGCATCAACTCGCAGATTTACAGCCGTACCGGCGGCTATCAGGGTCTGTCCTTCGCTATCCCGATCGAAGTGGCGGTGAAGATCGAGGACCAGATCGTCAAGACCGGCAAAGTGCAACGCGGTCGTCTCGGTATTACGATCCAGAACCTCGATCAATCACTGGCCGAGTCGTTCAGCATGAAGAAGCCGACCGGCGCGCTGGTCAGTTCGGTCGAAAATGGCAGCCCGGCGGAAAAGGCCGGCCTCGAACCGGGGGATGTGATCCTGTCGATCAATGGCAAGGAAATCGCCTCGTCGAACGAACTGCCGCCGCTTGTTGCCGATATCGTGCCGGGACAGTCGGCCAAACTGCAGATCTGGCGCAAGGGTGGTCAGCGCGAGATCGAGGTGAAAGTCGGCAACCAGAAGGATGAGCAGGTCGCCAGCAAGGAGAGCAAGGAAGCTGCGCCCAACCGCCTCGGGCTGGCTGTCCGAGCGCTGACTGCAGAAGAGCGCAAGCAACTCGATGGCAAGAACGGTCTGCTGATCGAGAATGCAACCGGAACAGCGGCGCGCGCCGGGATACGTCGCGGCGATGTCCTGCTCTCGGTGAACGGCGAGGCGGTGACCAGTGTCGAGCAGTTGCGCGGTCTGGTCAGCAAGGCGTCCAAGCGCGTCGCGTTGTTGATCCAGCGAGATGACGCACGGCTGTTTGTTCCAGTCGATATTGAGTAAGCCGTGATGGGCGATAGCCGGGCGCTTGAGCCCGGCTATCGCCCACTATCTTCCACCTTTGGCGCCGCCTTTATCCCATCCGTAACGCACCGTCCGCTGCCAGCGGTTGTCTGCCTGGCGCAAGGGGTTCTGCGCCGGGTTTGGCTTGGGCACCGGCTTCGGTTTCGCAGGTGGCTTGCTTGAGGGCGGCTTGGTCGTCAAGGTCGTCTCGCTGGCTATGTTAGACTTTCGGGCAATTCTATCGCTCCAGAGAACCCCATGTCCGGCAATACGTTTGGCACTTTATTCACGGTCACTTCCTTTGGCGAATCACATGGTCCGGCGATTGGATGCGTGGTCGATGGCTGTCCTCCCGGACTCGAAATCTGCGAGGCCGATATCCAGGCCGAGCTCGACCGCCGCAAGCCGGGTACTTCGCGTCACGTCACGCAGCGCCGCGAGCCCGATACCGTCGAAATTCTCTCCGGCGTTTTTGAAGGCAAGACCACCGGTACGCCGATCGGTCTCCTGATCCGTAATCAGGATCAGCGCAGCAAGGATTACGGCAACATCGCCGAAAACTTCCGTCCGGGCCATGCCGATTACGCATATACGCAGAAGTACGGTTTTCGCGACTATCGCGGTGGCGGACGCTCGTCGGCACGCGAAACAGCGGTACGTGTCGCCGCCGGTGCGATTGCGCGCAAATGGCTCAAGGAGCGCTTTGGTGTGACGATTCAAGGCTGGATGAGCCAGTTGGGACCGATCCGGATTCCCTTTGTAGATGCGTTGCAGATCAGCGAAAACCCGTTCTTTGCCCCCGATGCCGCCATTGTTCCGCAACTTGAGGAATACATGGACGCGCTGCGCAAGTCCGGCGATTCGGTCGGTGCGAAGATCAGCGTGGCTGCCACCGGCATTCCTCCAGGCTGGGGCGAGCCGGTCTATGACCGTCTCGACGCCGAAATCGCCTACGCCATGATGGGCATAAACGCCGTCAAGGGTGTCGAGATCGGTGACGGCTTTGCCAGCATCGAACAGAAGGGCAGCGAGCACGGCGACGAAATGACGCCGCAGGGCTTTCTCTCGAATCACGCGGGCGGTGTGGTGGGCGGTATTTCAACCGGTCAGGACATCGTGGTGCATATGGCGATCAAGCCGACGTCCAGCATCCGTTTGCCCAGGCGTACGGTGAATCTGGCCGGAGAAGCCGCGACGGTCGAGACGCACGGTCGTCACGATCCGTGCGTGGGCATTCGCGCGACGCCGATCGCCGAGGCCATGCTGGCGCTGGTGCTCATCGATCACGCATTGCGCCACCGTGCCCAGTGCGGTGACGTCAAGTGTTCGACGCCGCGCATCTAGTTTTTTGACTGGCCAAAATTGCAGTATCGGAGGGCTAAACAGTTTCGATTGGCGGTGCTACAGTAGCCACACAGGCTTTCGGTTTCGTTGTTTTTTTCAACCATGCTGGCGCCCCGGCGGGTCGTCAGGAACAGAGGGAGGGCACGATCATGCAAGTCGAGCACCATGAGCTTCACCGCGAGTTCCCCGAATTTCTGGATGTGATGCAAGTGTTGAGGAACTCGGACAGCAGCTTTAGCCAAATGTTTGATGAATATCACTCCCTGACCAGTCAGGTCGAGCAACTCGAAGAAGAAGATGTTCCGGTCGATGACTTTACGATCGAAACCATGAAAAAGAAGCGCGTCAAGCTCAAGGACTCGATGTACAAAATGCTGGTCGCTCACAAGAGCAGCCACTGAAGACCCTCTGACCTGGCGCCGGATAATCAAATCGGTGCCATCGAATTTCCCCCGAATCCGATTGATGAATGATGCGTCCGGTAGAATTGCCGGATGCATCATTTTCCCTATTGGCGGCTTTCCGCCTACTACTTCTTCTATTTCGCCTTCCTCGGCGTTTTTTCGCCCTATTTCGGCCTCTATCTCCAGTCACGGTCGTTTTCTGCGTGGGATATCGGTCTATTGATGTCGCAGATGCAGTTGATGCGCCTGTTTGGTCCCTATGTGTGGGGTGCGTTGGCCGATCGTCTTGGAAAGCGATTGTTTGTAATCCGGCTGACATCGATCGGGACGCTCGTCGCGTTCTCCGCGTTCTTCTGGATTAGCCGCTTCGATGCCTACATGGCGGCGATGGCGATTCTTGCCTTCTTCTGGTCGGCTTCGCTGCCTCTGGTCGAGGCACTGACTTTTGACCATCTGCGCGAGAATGCGGCGCGCTACAGCCGGGTCAGGCTATGGGGATCGGTCGGGTTCATCGTTGCTGTGCTCGCTTCCGGGGCATTGCTTGATTTTCTACCACTGGACGCAGTGCTCTGGTTTACGGTGGTATCGCTGGTCGCAATCGTTGCCAGCTCGATGGCCGTGCCTGACGCGCTGTCGCATCAGTCGCACGAGGGGGCAACGCCGGTGGCCGCCATCCTGGCGCTGCCGAGTGTTCGCGCGCTGCTGGCGGCTGGCTTGTGCATGCAGGCGGCGCACGGCGCGATGAACATCTTCTACTCGATCTACATCGCCGGATTGGGCTACAGCAAGTCGGTTGTCGGCGGATTGTTCTCGCTTGGCGTGGTGGCGGAAATCGCGATGTTCTTCTTCATGTCGCGCGTGATGCGCCGCTACAGCCTGCGGCGCATCCTGATCGTCAGTTTCTCCGTCGCGGTCGGGCGTTTCCTGCTGATCGCCTGGTGTGCCACTTTGCCGGTGCTGATTTTTGCCCAGATCTTGCACAGTCTGACATTCGGGGCATTCCATGCAGCGTCAATTGCGGCGATCAATCACTGGTTCCGCGGGAGCGCGCGCGCGCGTGGGCAGGCGCTGTATTCGAGCGTGGCGTTTGGTGCCGGGGGGCTACTTGGCGGGCTGGTCAGCGGCTGGTCGTGGGATCATCTCGGCGGCGGGATGGCATTTACGCTCAGTTCGCTCTTTGCACTGATCGGCCTGGTCCTGATCGTCAAGTGGGTGCGTATGAATGAAGCGGAAGAACCACGAGAGTCGAACATTGTCGACGCCTCATAACCTGTTCGGGGGAAAGCATGAATCGTAGAGTCTCAAGAACCAGTCTGGCGGCCGTGGTGGCCGTCATCGTCGCCGCCGGCTGCGCGACGACGAACACGACGAGCGGCGGCGCCGTCGGTGTGAATCGGCAGCAAACGATGCTCGTCTCGTCTTCGGAGATCAACAGTCAGGCGGCGAAGGCCTACCAGGACACGATCAGCGAAGCGCGTACGAAGAAGACGCTGAATCGCAATCCGGCGGATCTGACGCGCGTGCGGGCCATCGCCGCTAGACTGATTCCGGTAACCTCGGTGTTTCGAACGGATGCGCCCGGCTGGCGCTGGGAATCCAACGTGATCACGTCGGATGAACTCAATGCCTGGTGTATGCCGGGTGGCAAGATCGCGGTCTACACGGGCTTGATCTACAAACTGAACATTACCGACGACGAACTCGCCGCCGTGATGGGGCACGAAATTGCTCACGCCCTGCGCGAGCACGGGCGCGAGAAAGCCGGTCAGGCAACCGGAGTAGGGATCGCAGCAGCCATCGGCGGTGTGGTCGGTGCCTATTACGGAATCGATGCGAATGTCGGGCAGTCTGTCCTCGGCGCCGTCGGCGAACTGGCGTTCATGCGGCCGAATTCGCGGGGAATGGAGCAGGAGGCGGATCGCATGGGGGTCGAACT
>JAGNOM010000385.1 GCA_017990155.1 Propionivibrio sp.
GAAAAGGACCGCGACTGGAATCGAGAGAAACAACGCCTGATGCGCGTCAAGGTCGGAGACTAAGGCTTCAACCCAACCGTTGACGAACCGTCTCAAAAAGACAGATTGCCGCAGCGGCAGCGACGTTCAGCGATTCCGTCCTCCCCGGCATCGGTATTAGTACTCGAGCGCTGACGGCCTCCGCAACGTGCGGCCTGACCCCCTGCCCTTCACTGCCGAAGACCCAGGCGACAGGACTTCCGAAGCGCATCGCGTAAAGCGAATCAGAGGCATGAAGTTCCGTTGAAACCGATTGCCCTTGATAGCCGCCAAGAAAAGCTGGCAAGTCGCATCGTTCGTGAATATCCAAGAGGAAATGCGCCCCCATCGCCGACCGGAGTACTTTGGGCGACCAGGCGTGAGCACAATCAGCGGAAAGGAGTACTTGCCGAAACCCCGCGGCCGCTGCACTTCTAAGGATAGAACCGAGATTTCCCGGATCCTGCAGTCCATCGAGCAAGACGGCGTCCATTTGCTGATTCAGTCCGTGCTCGCAGCAAGGCTGCTCAATGACGGCGATGATCCCGCTTGGCGTTTCCACTGAAGCGAGCTCATCAAACAAGGTGTCATCCAGCACACTGACTGCATTTCCCGAAAAACCCTCAGCGAGATAACGCGAAATCTCGGGTCGCAGCCTCCCGCTATCACTGACCACAATTTCTTGCGGCCGGCCAAAAAATTGATGATAGCTCTCGATGAGGTGCATCCCTTCGAGCACCACATGACCTGTCTTTCGACGTTCGCGCCCACTTTGGCAAAGTTTTCTGAGCGCCCTGAAATGCGGGTTGTCGCGCGAAGCGATCAGTCTCATAGCAGAACGAGTTGCGCGACGGGAGCGAAACTTCGGCGATGAACAGGGCTGGCACCATAGTCCCGCAAAGCCTGTAGATGAAACGCCGTGGGGTAACCCATATGGCGATCGAAACCATAGTGCGGATACGCCACGTGCAGCTCGCGCATACCAGCGTCACGTGTCGTTTTGGCCAGAATTGACGCCGCCGCAATCGATTCCATCTTTCCGTCGCCACCGACGATCGCCTCAGCCTTGCACGCAAGCGCTGGACAGCGATTTCCGTCGATCAAAGCACTAACGGGCTTCACGACAAGCCCTTCAACTGCACGGCGCATCGCCAACATGCTGGCCTGAAGAATATTGATAGCGTCGATTTCCTCGACAGTAGCTTCCGCCACTGACCACGCCAGAGCCTTCGCTCGGATTTCGATCGCCAGCAACTCACGCCGCTTTGCGGAGAGCTTTTTTGAGTCGTTCAGACCCTCGACAGGATTCGCCGGATCAAGAATCACCGCTGCGGCGACAACGGGCCCCGCAAGCGGCCCCCGGCCGGCTTCATCGACGCCACAAACCAGGCCTTCAGACCGAAGCAAAGGCATCGTTGCGCACCGATTGCGGCAGGCTATCAATAATTGCTTTTGCCGCCTTTTCTGCGGTGTTCTGTTTCAACTGCAAATGAATGTCAAGAAACACCTCACCGATGAGTGCGCAAGTTTTCTTGTCCGAAAAGTAGTTGAGCAGCGCCTGCGCAAGATTCTCTGGCGTCGCATCGTCCTGGATGAACTCCGGCACGACGAATTTTCCGGCCAGGATATTCGGAAGCCCGATGTAGGGAAGGTAGCCCATGCGTCGCATCATCCGATGCGAGAACGAAGCCATCTTGTAGACAATCGCCATCGGGCGCTTCAACAGCGCCGCTTCAAGCGTCGCCGTCCCACTGGCAACCAGCACGGCATCAGAAGCTTTCATTGCGTCATGCGCATGTCCAAACAGCATGCGAATTGGCACATCCCGTGCATTGCATCGGTAAAGAGCAGTTTCAAACAACAATCTGGTTTCCCGCGTCGCCAGCGGCACAAGGAACAGCGCTTCGGGCAGGCTTCTGCTGATCACCCGCGCCGTTTCGATGAATGTCTCGGCCATGTACTGCAATTCGGACTGGCGGCTTCCCGGCAACAGCGCAAAAACCGGCCGTTGATCGGATAGTCCAAGAAGCTGTCGCGCTTCGTTCCTCCCATCCTCGACCGGAAGCATATCCGCCAAAGGATGACCGACATAGGAAACAGGAATACCCTGCTTTTCGTAAAGAACCGGCTCGAATGGAAACAAGGCCAGGATTCGCGAAACAGCCGCACCGATCTTGTGAATACGCTTGCCACGCCATGCCCAAATCGATGGGCCCACGTAGTGAATAGCCGGAATGCCGCGTCGCTTGAGTGACATTTCCAGCGCCAGATTGAAGTCAGGCGCATCAACTCCGATAAATACGTCAGGAGGATCAGCAAGCAGGCGGCGTTTCAGGTCACGGCGTATTCCCGATATTTCACGATAATGCCGGAGAACCTCCACATAGCCACGAACGGCAAGGCTCTCCAGCGGATACCAGGCATCGAAGCCCTGTCCGATCATCTTCGGACCGCCGATCCCGTAAAACACTGCTTTGGGCAGTCTTGCCTTGAGTGCCGGAATCAGATGGCTGGCGAGAAGATCGCCCGACGCCTCGCCCGCCACTATGGCGATGCGAATCGCACCTGCTGTCATCGGATGATGCCGCGCTTGGAGACCGCAAGAAAATCAAGGATCGGCTGAATTTCCGGATGCAGCTTGACTTCGTTCTCAAGTCTTGCGCGTGCCTCTTCAAGCATCAAACCTGACTTGTAGAGCGTTCGGTACGCCCTTTTCAGAGCCATCAACGCATCAGCGGAGAAACCGCGCCGCTTCAGGCCTTCCGCATTGATGCCAAAAGGCGTCGCGGTGTTGCCGGCAGCCATGACGAATGGCGGTATGTCCTGCAAAACCACCGTGCCAACCGCAGTCATGGTATGAGCACCAATGCGGCAAAACTGATGGACGCCGGTATAGCCCCCCAGGATTGCCCAATCGTCCACATGAACATGGCCCGCGAGTTGTGCGTTGTTCGCAAACGTCGTCCGGTTTCCCACCTGACAATCGTGCGCAATATGGACATACGCCATGATCCAGTTATCGTCGCCGACGCGAGTAACACCTACATCCTGTGCCGTTCCCAGA
>JAGNOM010000386.1 GCA_017990155.1 Propionivibrio sp.
AGCGCGTAGGCGGCGCAATCGACGGCGCGGACGGCGGCGATGGCGTTGCGTTCGATGCAGGGAATCTGCACGTAGCCGCCGATTGGATCGCAGGTGAGCCCGAGGTGATGCTCCAGTCCCATCTCTGCCGCGTATTCCACCTGACGCACCGAACCGCCGAGTAGCTGGGCTGCGGCGCCGGCGGCCATCGCGCAGGCGGTGCCGACTTCGCCCTGGCAGCCGACTTCGGCGCCGGAGATCGAGGCGTTGCGTTTGATGAGGTTGCCGATCAGTCCCGCCGTCGCCAGCGCGCGGCAGATCTTTTCGTCTGAGAGGTTCGATTGCTGCTTCAGGAAGTAGAGCACGGCCGGCAAGACGCCGCAGGCGCCGCAGGTCGGCGCGGTGACGATCTCGCCGCCGGCTGCGTTCTCTTCCGAAACGGCGAGCGCGTAGGCAAATAGCAGCGCCGTCTGACCAAAGTAGCCGGCCATGCTCTGCGCGCGCGCGTGGTAGGCCGACGCCTTGCGCGGCACGTTGAGGCTGCCGGGCAAGCGACCTTCGGCGTTGAGCCCGCGCTTGATGGCGCGCTGCATGGCCATCCAGATGTCGGCCAGGAACGGCCAGACCTCCGGCCCCTCGCATTGATCGACGATCTCCCACAACAGCATGCTTTCGCCTTCGGCCTTATCAAGGATCTCGCGCATGCTGGCGTAGGGATAGACTTCGCGACCGCCACCGGACTGTTCGCCGTCATAGATGAGCGCGCCGCCGCCGACCGAATAGGCGATCCGCGACGCGATGACCGCGCCCGCATCGTCAAGCGCCTCGAACTGCAAGGCATTGGGATGACGTGGCAACACCTGCTCGGCCAGCCAGACGAGTTCGACCGGACGCGGCGCAAACGGCTCGCTGACGGCCAAATCGGTGAGGTGGCCACGCCCGGTGGCGGCGAGGCTACCGTACAGCGTGACGCGAATGCGCGCCGCGCTCTCTGACAGGGTTTTCGCGAACGACTGCGCGGCAAAACGTGGTCCCATCGTGTGGCTGCTCGATGGCCCCAGGCCGATTCGATAGAGTTCTTTGAGCGATTTCATTGTGTCGATTGGCTTTCGGTTTAGCTGACTTTGAGCAAATGCGGGCGAATCGTAATCGCCTCGAAGGAATTTCATGGCGCCAAAGTCGCGTCTCGCAGAATCCAGCCTACGCCCGGACGCCAAGGCGCCAGAGCGACGTCACTTCAGCCGCCCGTGCCGCGTGTAGCGGATCGCTGGCGTCAGCGGCGCGCGGATGCGTCGGGCGCACGTCGATGCGGCCAAGCACCGTGAGGCCGGCCTTGTCGAACAGATCGAGCAGGACTTCGCGCGAGCGCAAGCCCAGATGCTCGGCGAGGTCGGAGAGAATCAGCCAGCCCTCGCCACCGGGTTCCAAGTGAGCCGCAAGACCGCCAAGGAAGCCGCGCAACATGCGGCTGTCGGGATCATAGACGGCGTATTCGAGCGGCGAACTGGGTTTTGCCGGCAGCCACGGCGGATTGCAGACGATGAGCGGCGCGCGTCCGGGCGGAAAAAGGTCGGCTTCGATCACGTCGACCTGTTCATCCAACCCGAGCCGCGCGATGTTTTCGCGCGCACACGCCAGCGCGCGGCCATCCTGATCTGTGGCGATGATGCGGTGGACGCCGCGTCGTGCGAGGACGGCCGAAAGCACGCTGGTTCCGGTTCCGATATCGAAGGCCAGACTGTTGGTTGCCAGCAGCGCTGGCAAGGGCGCATTGGCGACCATTGCCACGTACTCGCCGCGCACCGGTGAAAAAACGCCGTAGTGCGGATGAATGCGCGCGCCCAGCGCCGTGATTTCGACACCTTTCTTGCGCCATTCGTGCGCGCCGATGACGCCGAGCAGCTCGCGCAATGAAGCGACGTAAGGCGCGGCGGCCTCGCCGTAGGCTTCGGTGCACGCTTGCCGTGCATCGGGCGCGCGGCGCAGTGGAATCGAATGGTCGGCGGCAAACGGAATCAGCACCATGCCGAGTGTGCGCGCGCGCTGCGCCTGCGCCATGCGGTGGCGGTTGAAGGCGTCCGAAGCGGAGGCTGGGGCCGCTGCCGGTGCGCCTTTTCTCGGTTTGCGCTCAAGCCGCCGCGCCATCGCCTGCATCAGCTGGCGGGCGTTCTGGAAATCGCCGCGCCAGAGCAGCGCGGTGCCTTCGCAAGCCAGCCGATAGGCGGCGTCCGCAGTCAAGGTGTCGTCGGCGATCTGTACCCGCTTTGGCACCTGAACGCCTGCTTCCGAGTGCCAGGCCGCTGAGTGCTCCACTCCGTTTTCAAGCCAGCGGATGAGCGGAGCGTCGCTGGAGACTTCCTCTCGTTCAGGCCGCATCGGGCATCCCGGACGATTCGGCAGGCGCTCGCGACGCCTTCAGCAGCGGGTAGTATTTCCGGTCGGCGGTGAGCATGTGTTTGACGACGACGTCCTGCACGATGAAGGTCACCAGTGCGCCCAGGGTCAATTCGCCGGCAATGGCCTTGCGCCGCAACACTTGCGCGCGCGCCATCAGATTGTGGTGCTCCAATACATGCTCCTCGAGGTCGGGGTAGTGGCAGTCGAACAAGATCCGTTCTTCATTCGCGAAATGGGCTTCCGCGCTGGCAATCAGATCATCGAGCGCATCATACAGATCAACCATCCGCTCATCACCCGAAACAACGGCGTGGATCAGTTCGTTCGCGCGGTCAAAAATCTCGCGATGCTCCTGGTCGATCAACGGCTCGCCGCACAGGTAGGCGTCGTGCCACACCAGGCGCATGACCGGGAAGCGTGCCTTTTCGCCGCGACGGCAAGCCGGGGCCGCGCCGGTTTGCTTGATGCCGTCGAATAACTGCACGCGGTCGCGACCGAGCTCCTTGGCCGCGTACATGGCTTCGTCGGCGTTGCTCATCAGGTGCTTCTCGTCCTTGCCGTGCTCAGGGAAGATCGCAAGACCAATGCTGCAACCAATCAATACGGTGTGGCCGCCGGAAATGTCGAAAGGCTCGCTCAGTGAAGCACGCATCTTCTCGGCCACCAGCACGGCATCTTCATCCAGAATCACGCCGGGCAG
>JAGNOM010000387.1 GCA_017990155.1 Propionivibrio sp.
CTGGTTGTCGGCGTTGATCGCGCAGGGCGCATTGGGGCAGAAAACACGCTGCGGCATCTTCAAGAAAGACGGCAAGGCGATCAAGGTGCTGGATCTTGCCCTGCAGGACTACCGCGACTCAGCGGCGGAAGTTGCGCCCGATGTCATGGAAATCCTCAAGAACCGCAATCCGGCCGAGAAGTTCGCTCAGTTGCGGGCCAGTTCGCATCCGCAGGCGCAGTTCATGTGGGCGATCTTCCGCGACATCTTCCACTACGTCGCCGTGCATCTAGCGGATATTGCCGACAACGCGCGCGACATCGACTTCGCCATGCGCTGGGGCTTCGGCTGGGCGCAGGGGCCGTTCGAGACCTGGCAGGCAGCCGGCTGGAGAACGATCGCCGACGCGGTGCAGACCGATATCGACACCGGCAAAGCGATGAGCTCAGCGCCCTTGCCGTCCTGGGTGTTCTCGCATGACGGCGTGCACAGTGCGGAAGGTTCTTACTCGGCGAGTGCCAACGCTTTCAGAGCGCGTTCATCGCTGCCGGTCTATCAACGGCAGATCTTCCCCGAGCGCGTGTTGGGCGAGAAGGCGATCGAGGGCGTCACCGCGTGGGAGAACGACGGCGTGCGTCTGTGGACCTTGCCAGAGCTCGATAGCGAGATCGCCATCCTCAGCGTCAAGTCGAAGAATCACACGCTCGGCCGCGACGTAATCATCGGCGTTCAGGAAGCCATCCGACGTGCCGAGGCCGAGTTCAAGGGCGTCGTCTTCTGGCATGAAGCGCCGTTCGCTTTCGGTGCCAACCTCAAGGAAGTCACGGCGGCGATCAAGGAAGGCCAGTTCGATATGCTCGAAGGCTACATCGCCGAATTCCAGAACGCGTCGATGTGCCTCAAGTACGCCAAGGTGCCGGTGGTGGTTGCCGCGCAGGGGCTGGCGCTGGGCGGCGGTTGCGAGTTCGTGATGCACGCAACCAAGCGTGTCGTTGCGCTTGAGAGCTACATCGGCCTCGTCGAGGCTGGTGTCGGGCTGATCCCGGCCGGCGGTGGCTGCAAGGAGTTCGCCATCCGAGCCTGGCAGGGCGCGATGAAGACAGGCGGCAACGATCCGTTCGAATTCATCCAGCCGGTGTTCACCAACATCGCCATGGCCAACGTGTCGAAGAGCGGCGCCCACGCGCGCGAGCTTGGCTACGTGCTCGACACCGACAAGATCGTCTTCAACGCTCATGAGCTGCTCTACATCGGGCTGCGCGAGGCGCGGGCGCTGGCCGAAGCCGGCCACTACCCGAAGCTGTCGCCGCGCAACATCAAGGTGGCGGGGCGTACCGGCATCGCCAACTGCGAAATGATGCTCGCCAACATGAAGGAGGGCGGCATGATCTCCGCGCACGACTACTTGGTCGCCAAGTACGCGGCGATTGCCCTGTGCGGCGGCGATGTCGAGACCGGTTCGCTGGTTGACGAAGAGTGGCTGCTGACGGTCGAGCGCAAGCTCTTCATCGATCTCTTGAAGAACGAGAAGACGCAGCAGCGCATCGTCTACACCCTCGAAAACGGCAAACCGCTCCGGAACTGAGCGACAGGAGAAACTCATATGAGCAAACAGATTCAGGAAGCCTATATCGTCGCCGCAACGCGTCTGCCGGTGGCCAAGCGCAAGGGCATGTTCGGCCATGTGCGTCCGGATGACATGCTGGCGCACGCCATCAAATCGGTTCTGGCGCAGGTGCCGGAGATCGATCCGAAACTGGTTGAGGACGTGATCGTCGGCTGTGCGATGCCGGAAGCCGAGCAGGGCATGAACGTCGCCCGTATTGCACTACTGCTGGCCGGTCTGCCGAACACGGTGCCGGGCTACACGATCAACCGCTTCTGCTCCTCCGGCGTGCAGGCGGTCGCCGATGCCGCTGCGCGCATCCGCCTTGGCGAGGCGGATGTGATGATCGCCGCCGGCACCGAGACGATGTCGCTGCTCAACCAGATGATGGGCAACAAGATCGCGATGAACCCGGCGATCTTCGAGAAGGAAGAGAACTACGCCATCGCCTTCGGGATGGGGCTGACCGCTGAGAAGGTCGCCGCGCAGTGGAAGATTTCGCGCGAGGACCAGGACGCTTTTGCCGTCGCGTCGCACCAGAAGGCCGTCGCGGCGATCCAGGCCGGGCATTTCAAGGCCGAGATCTCGCCGTACCCGATCAAGGCGCATGTGCCGAACCTGAAGACGGGCGAGGTGACGATCAAGGAGTTTCTGGCCGACACCGACGAAGGTCCGCGCCCTGACAGTTCACTGGAGAAACTCGCCAAGCTCAAGCCCGTCTTCGCCGCGCGCGGCTCGGTCACGGCCGGTAACAGCTCGCAGATGTCCGACGGCTCGGCCGCCGTGATGCTCGTCTCTGAAAAGATCCTCAAGCAGTACAACCTCAAGCCGCTGGCGCGCTTTGCCGGATTCTCGGTCGCCGGTGTGCCGCCGGAAATCATGGGCATCGGCCCGATCGAGGCGATCCCGCGTGTGCTCAGGCAGGCCGGCATCAGCCAGCAGGAGGTTGACTGGTTTGAGTTGAACGAAGCTTTTGCTGCCCAGTCGTTGGCCGTCATGCGGACGCTGGATCTCGATCCGGCGAAGGTCAACCCACTGGGCGGCGCCATCGCCCTCGGGCATCCGCTGGGGGCGACCGGCGCGATCCGCACGGCGACCCTCGTGCATGGCTTGCAGCGCACCAGACAGCGCTACGGCATGGTCACCATGTGCATCGGTACCGGGATGGGCGCGGCCGGGCTGTTCGAGGCGATTCTTTGACGCCATCGCCTCGCGATGGCTGTCCGGAGTAATCGTATGAATGCCGTACGCATCAACTCCTCCCCCTTCAAGGGGGAGGTTAGGAGGGGGATGGGTTTTTCTGGCAGCTATTTTGTCGATCAAGCCATCGTCCGCACCCCATCCCCACCCCGTCCCTCCACTTGAAGGGGCGGGAGAGGGCATTCATGCGATCGCCTCGCGATGGCTGTCCGGGTGGGCGCTAAGCCCGGTGAAGTGTCTGGCATAATACCGGCCAGACACTAATACCGGGCGCCCGATGGACTTC
>JAGNOM010000088.1 GCA_017990155.1 Propionivibrio sp.
TTGGTGGGCCTCCCGTGAGTCGAACACGGCACCAACGGATTCTGGTTTGCGTAGCTTTCGCTACTCCCTGGACTATGCCTTCACCATAGCTTTCGCCTTAGGCGGGTGCCGTCTAGTCTCTACACCTTCAACAGCACTTTCATGCTGAAGCTTGGCTCGGCGTTGCCGTACGCATTGCTGCGCTTAGGTTTCTCCGAATTTGACACCATCCCATACGCAGTTTCCAAACGTATGGCACAAACTTTATGAGTCCGCTGCTCTAACCAAGCATGAGCTAGAGGCCCGAAACCGTCATTCTACCGAGGCTTGCTCTGTTTTGACGAAGAACTCGGTAGAAGATGCTGCAACTACAACTAATGGATCAACTGTTACCGTTGTCTAGGAAGCTGCGCAATTTGTCTGACCGCGACGGGTGGCGCAGCTTGCGCAGCGCCTTTGCTTCAATCTGGCGGATCCGTTCTCGGGTGACGTCGAACTGTTTCCCGACTTCTTCCAATGTGTGGTCGGTATTCATCTCGATACCGAAGCGCATGCGCAGCACCTTGGCTTCGCGCGGCGTCAGGGTGTCGAGTACGTCCTTGGTGATGAAGCGCAGGCTCGAGAAGAGCGCGGCGTCCGTCGGCGCGAGCGTCGCGGAATCCTCGATGAAGTCGCCCAGATGGGAGTCGTCGTCGTCGCCGATCGGCGTTTCCATCGAGATCGGTTCCTTGCTGATCTTGAGGATTTTGCGGATCTTCTCTTCCGGCATCTCCATCTTCTTGGCCAGCGTCGCCGGATCGGCTTCGAGGCCGGTTTCCTGCAAGATCTGGCGCGAGATGCGGTTCATCTTGTTGATCGTTTCGATCATATGTACCGGGATGCGGATGGTCCGTGCCTGGTCGGCAATCGAGCGCGTGATCGCCTGGCGAATCCACCACGTGGCGTAGGTCGAGAACTTGTAGCCACGGCGGTATTCGAACTTGTCGACGGCTTTCATCAGTCCGATGTTGCCTTCCTGGATCAGGTCGAGGAACTGCAGGCCGCGGTTGGTGTACTTCTTGGCAATCGAAATAACGAGACGCAGGTTTGCTTCGGTCATTTCACGTTTTGCACGTCGGGCCTTGGCTTCGCCAGTGGACATCTGCTTGTTGATGTCCTTCAACTCCTTGATCGGGATGCCGATGCGATCCTGCAGGGCCAGCAGTTTTCGCTGCTCTTCCTTGATGTTCGGTGCGTTGCGCGAGAGGATCGGTGCGTAGGACTTGCTGCTGCTTGAACTGAGTTCGCCGTCGACCCAGTCCAGATTCAGTTCATTGCCCGGGAATACCTTGATGAAATGAGGCCGCGGCATGCGCACCGTATCGACGCAGATGCGTTGAATCTTGCGTTCGCAGGCGCGGACTTCTTCGATCATTGCGCGGACCGAGTCGCAAAGACGTTCGATGGCTTTCGAGGTGAAACGAATGCTCATCATCTCCTCGGAGATCTTCTCCTGGAGCTTGAGGTAGGTCTTGTCCTGGGACCCTTTCTTGACCAAAGCGCTGTGGGCCTTGGTGTAGTGGGTCTTGATCGCCGTGAGCCGCTCGAGGCCTTCTTCCTTCAGTTTGAGCAGCGAAGCGGCCGCTGCAGCGCCTTCCGCCGCTTCGCCGTCGTCGTCGCTTTCATCTTCCTCGACTTCGGCTTCCTCATCCTCGGCGAGCTCCTCAATGGCTTCTTCCGCGTTGGGGTCGATGAGGCCATCAATCAATTCATCGATACGCATCTCGTCGCGTTCGATCTTGTCGGCGCAATCGACGAGCTCGGCAATGGTGGTCGGACATGCGGAAATGGCCTGAATCATGTGCTTGAGGCCATCTTCGATCCGCTTGGCGATCTCGATTTCGCCTTCGCGCGTCAACAGCTCCACTGAGCCCATTTCGCGCATGTACATGCGCACCGGGTCGGTGGTACGACCAAATTCCGAGTCTACGGTCGAAAGAGCCTGCTCGGCCTGTTCTTCCACATCGGCATCGTCTGCGGCGACCGTCGGTGCATTGTCTGACATGAGCAGGGTTTCAGCATCGGGCGCTTCGTCGTAGACCTGGATGCCCATGTCGTTGAACGTGCTGATAATGCTCTCAATTTGCTCGGCATCCACGACGTCATCGGGCAGATGGTCGTTGACTTCCGCGTAGGTCAGAAAACCGCGCTCTTTCCCCAGCTTGATCAGTGTCTTGAGCCGTGTCTTACGTGTCTCATCGTCGGTGGGCGATGGTTGGTTGCCGATCTGTGCTAATAGTTCGGCGGCCTTAGCCTTTGCCGATTTGCTGCTTGCTGCCTTTTCCCTTGCCATGACCAAGTCCCGGTTAGCGTTGTACTGGAAAAACCCTAGATTTTATCACAACTTACGCTGCTTCTCCCGCGTCAGCGTTTGAACGCGAGCGCCTGAAGGTATTGCTGTTTTTCCTCACTGGACAGCCCAGCGGCCCCCAGCTTGTTGATTTTTTCCTGCAACAAGGCGAACGCGCGCTTGTTTTCAGCTTCTTGCAATCGTTGCATCATTCCTTCAAATACGGCCTCGATGTCATCTTCGGCAAACGGTTGTTGCATTAGTTCGGCGGCAGCTTCTTGCAACATTGCTTCCTCGTCGCCGCCGCGCAGTCTTTCGAGCAGCGATGCGTAGGGCGGTGGTGGCTCATCGCATGCCTGAATCGTTTCGCACAATTGCCTCACCGCGCGCGCCTCGGCTGAGTTCTCTGGCAGCGTTGTGTAGGGCACGCTCTTCGCAAGTTCCGGTTTTTGCAGTAAGAGGCGTAGCAAGGGCCGTAACAGCGACGGCGCTTGTCGCGGAGCACGGGCTGGTGCGGCCTTTGCGACCGGCCGCAGGTCGCACAGCCGTTCGACCTCGCTCTGCGAGAAGCCGCTCGCTTCCGCCAGCCTCTTGACCAACTGTAGCCGCAATAATGGTGTTTGCAAGCGTGCAAGCAGCGGTTTTGCTTCAGCGACGAGTCTGGCTCGGCCCTCGGCGGTGGTCATGTCGCAGTGCGCCGAAAGCTCGCGCAAGAGGAATTCGGAAAGCGGCACCGATTGGCTGGTCATGCGCTCAAAAGCCTCTTTGCCGTGCTCCCGTACAAAGCTGTCGGGGTCATCCCGTTCTGGAAGAAAGACAAAGCCGATGCTCTTCTGTTCTGGTAGCGCTTCAAGGCTGTTTTCAAGAGCGCGCCAGGCAGCCTTTTTCCCCGCAGCGTCCCCGTCAAAACAATAGACGATGCGGTCAACCTGGCGCAGCAACTTCTGTACGTGCGTCGCGGTCGTCGCGGTTCCGAGCGTGGCGACCGCGTTGCCAATGCCGTGTTGGGCGAGCGCGACGACATCCATGTAGCCTTCGACAACGATCGCAGTGTTCTTCTCGCGCAAGGCCGAGCGCGCTTGGGGGAGGCCGAATACCTCCCGACCTTTCTCGAAGAGCGGCGTTTCCGGCGAGTTCAGGTATTTTGGTTCGCCTTCTCCAAGCACCCTTCCGCCAAAGGCGATGATCTCGCCTTTTTGATTCATGATTGGGAACATGATTCGGTCGCGAAAACGGTCGTACAGACGGCCGTTCTCGTTCTTGATCACCAGTCCCGCCTGTTGCAGGCTTTCAATGGTGTAGTCCTCAAACACTGTGCCAAGGTTTTGCCAGCCATCGGGCGCGTAGCCAATACCGAATTTCTGGGCGATTTCCCCGCTGACGCCGCGCGCTTTCAGGTAGTCGATGGCCTTGGCGGATTTTTTTAGTTGCTCGTAGTAATACTTGGCTGCATCGGCCATGACTTCGGTGAGACTGGAAAGTCTCGGGCCGGTTTGTGCATGCCGTCCCTCTTGTTCCGGGAGTTGCATGCCTGCTCGGCTGGCGAGATCCTTGAGGGCGTCGATGAAGCCGAGGCCTGAATATTCCATGAGGAAGCTGATCGCCGTTCCATGCGCTCCGCAGCCGAAGCAGTGGTAGAACTGCTTGGTTGGGCTGACGGTGAATGACGGGGATTTCTCGCTGTGGAACGGACAGCAAGCGGCGAAATTGGCCCCGGCCTTCTTGAGTGGAACGTATGCATCAATCAGTTCGACTACGTCGATCCGGTTTAGTAATTCCTGAATAAAAGACTCGGGAATCATCAGGGCGATGTGCTGTGAATGGCTCTGGGCACGGCTCGCCGGGGGGGGGCTGGACGGTGCCGTCTGGCTAGGCGGCGAGTGCCGCTTTGACTCGTTTGGAGACTTCCGTCATGTCCGCGCGTCCTGCGAGCAGCGGTTTAAGTACGCCCATGACCTTGCCCATGTCGCCGGGGCTTTTTGCGTTTGTTTCGGCGACTGCCGCCGCCACTGCGGCTACGATTTCAGCATCGGAGAGACCGGCGGGCATGTAGTCAGAGAGTAGTCTGGCCTCAAACTTTTCCGCGTCGGCAAGATCCTGGCGGCCGGCGGACTCGTACTGTGTAATCGAATCACGCCGCTGTTTCAACATCTTGTCGATGACCGCGATGATTGCTGCGTCATCCAGCGTTATGCGTTCGTCGATTTCCTTTTGCTTGATCGCTGCGAGCAGAAGGCGGATAGCGCCCAGCCTTGCTGATTCGCGCGCGCGCATTGCAGCCTTCATGTCTTCGCTAATGCGTTCTTTCAAAGTCATCGAAAGGCTCCTTGGGGTGTGCGGCGCGCTTGCGGCTATCGGCGAGCCGTGCAATCGGAAGGCAGAAACAAGAAAAGCCGCCTATCTTGAAACAGGCGGCTGTTCGGCAGTCTGCGATCCGGTTTTAGTAAAGCTTGGGCGGCAGTGTCTGGCTGCGCATGCGCTTGTGGTGGCGCTTGACCGCAGCAGCCAATTTGCGCTTGCGCTCGGCGGTTGGCTTTTCGTAGAACTCGCGGGCACGTAGTTCCGTCAGCAGACCAGTCTTTTCGACGGTGCGCTTGAAACGGCGAATCGCTACTTCGAACGGCTCATTTTCCTTCAGGCGAATGGCTGGCATTAAATCAATCCTAATTTCAAAAATCGTCAGGTTACTGCAGAGCCAGATATTATAAACAAAGGTACGGGGAAAATCCAAGCGCTTTGTTGATGGCTTCTACTTTCTTGGAGTTTTGCGGGCCTGTTGTATAGGCTGGCGGGTCTTTGCGGCGCTATCCGCGAGCCGTTTCGAGTCGGGCGGACAACTGCAGAATAGCGTCGCGGTTGCTCCATGAGAACACCTTGGCCGCGGCCGATCGATAGTCGAGCCAGCAGTAGGCAATGTGTTCCGAGGGGGAGAGATGAACAGGCGTGTCTTTAGCGACTTCAAGCGAAAAGACATGCTCCTTATTGTGCGTGACGTTCGGCGCGTAACGATGGCGCCATTCTTCGAAGATCTCGAAAGTATTTGTCGTTTGCCAGTCGTCGATGTCGGTTGTTGCTGCGACGATTCCTGTTTCCTCGCGAACCTCGCGTACGGCGGTTTCAATGAGACTTTCTTCATCCTCCTGGCTTCCGGTGACCGATTGCCAGTAGCCGGGATGTAATGCGCGCTCGAGCAGCAAAACTTCTAAGTCGCAAGTGTGGATGACGACGAGTACTGAAACAGGTCGCTTGAACTGGGTCGTCATTCGCTGCGATGCGCTGTGGAATTGGAGGTGACCTCGGGGGCATCGGTCAGGTAGAAAACCCAGAACGGTGTGTCCCGTGCCTTCCATTCTTCGACCGCGCTGGCGAGAACTTGGTTGAACGCGGCGAAACTGGTCGGGCTTGCCGTTAATTTGGACAACCCATCGAGAGTGATGACGTAACCGGGTGCTGGGCGCCAGGAGAAATCCGTAAGACAGTCGTTCAGGGCGTCCAGGTTGTTCCCGAACCACGACGGAAGGGCCAGATCGCGTTTCATTGCTTTGATGAAGCCGGGGATGTTCCGCGCATCCTTCAAGTCCACGTGAAAGCACGCGAGTTCGAGTTCGTTTGCGGCGGCCAGCATGGGCTCAAGGTTGTTGCGATCCAGTCTGAATAGTCCGGCCTTGGGCTCTTCGGAGGGTTCGGACTTCGGTCCGTGCGAGCGTGGGGGCTGGGTCATTCTTCGCGAATCCTGCGGAAAGTTCGGTAGTGGTCACCCGTATAGTAGTACTCGCCTGAAGTAGTGACTAATCCGCTTTCGCTTCTGCTTTTGCCGGCGATGATTCGTCGCGCTCCACGGTCCTGGCGCCCGGGCGTGGGGACGGTGTACTCGCGATAGTAAGCGCTCTCCTTCGGTGGCAGGCGCCGCTCGAAGTTGTGGAAAATACTGCCATCCTTATGCGGGTAGGGAAAAGGTCCGCCTTGCCGAATCAAATTCAGTGTCTGCTGCGCTTCAGCAGGTAGCGCTGAAATGGAAACGGCCGTGATGTGCGCATGGCTCTCCTGCTTTCGTGCCAGGGTGGTCGACGAAACGCCGCATACCCCTGCCAGCACCAGATACAGTGCAAGGCGAAAGTATGCGGCGAATTGCGCCACCGTACTCAGGCCGGGGTCGTTGTGCCTTGGACTTCAGCCTTTTGGCGCAAGCGGATGTGCAGTTCGCGCAGTTGCTTTTCGTCGACTTCGCTTGGCGCGTCTGTAAGCAGGCATTGCGCACGCTGCGTCTTCGGGAAGGCGATGACATCGCGGATCGACTCGGCGCCGGTCATCATCGTGACGATTCGGTCAAGCCCGAAGGCCAGTCCGCCATGCGGAGGCGCGCCGTACTTGAGCGCATCAAGCAGGAAGCCGAACTTGAGTTGCGCTTCGTCTTCTCCGATTCCGAGCGCTTTGAATACTAGTTCCTGAACGTCGGCACGGTGGATACGCACCGAGCCACCGCCGAGTTCCCATCCGTTGAGCACCAGGTCGTAGGCCTTGGCAAGGCACTTGCCAGGGGCCGTAGCAAGTAGTTCAAGATGTTCGTCTTTCGGGCTGGTGAATGGGTGGTGGCAGGCGACCCAGCGCTTGCTTTCC
Organism: Propionivibrio sp.; assembly: GCA_017990155.1. GTDB lineage: Bacteria > Pseudomonadota > Gammaproteobacteria > Burkholderiales > Rhodocyclaceae > Propionivibrio. Next base: position 6,926 of record JAGNOM010000088.1, read on the forward strand.
TCGTCGTAGTCGAACATCGGGAAATCGACGACCCAGAGTGGCTCCCAGGCCTTGCCGTTGACAAAGCCCTTTTCGTGACCAATCTTGACGCGTAGTGCGCCAAGTGCGTCGTTTACTACCTTGGCTTTGTCCGCACAGAAGAAAATCAGGTCGCCGGATTGTGCGCCGGTACGTTCGACGATGGCGGTCAATGCTGCCTCATGTAGGTTCTTTACAATCGGCGATTGCAAGCCATTTTCGTTAAGCTGCGCAGCGTCATTGACCTTGATGTAGGCGAGCCCTTTGGCACCATAGATCGCCACAAATGTTCCGTACGCGTCAATCTCCCCGCGTGTCAGGCTTGCGCCACCCGGGATTCGCAGAGCGGCGACACGGCCGTTGTCGCGGTTGGCGACGTTGGCGAAGACCTTGAATGAGACGTCCTTAACCGCGTCGGTGATTTCCGTCAGTTCGAGCGTGACGCGCAGGTCTGGTTTGTCGGAGCCGTAGCGGTGCATGGCTTCGTCGTAGGTCAGGCGCGGAAACGGATTCGGCAGATCGGCGTCAATCGCTTCCTTGAAAACGTAGCGCAGGAGGTCTTCCATGATTGCTGTGATTTCGGTTTCGTTCAGGAACGATGTTTCAATATCGACCTGGGTGAATTCCGGCTGGCGATCGGCGCGCAAGTCTTCGTCGCGGAAGCACTTTGTGATTTGATAGTAGCGGTCGAAGCCGGCGACCATCAGCAACTGCTTGAATAGCTGCGGTGATTGCGGGAGCGCGAAGAACTGACCGGCGTTGACGCGCGAAGGAACCAGATAATCACGCGCACCTTCCGGGGTGCTCTTCGTGAGCATCGGCGTTTCGATGTCTACGAAGCCAGCGTCATCAAGGAAACGACGGAACGCGCGTGCAGTCTTATATCGCAGCATCATGTTTCTTTGCATCTGCGGGCGGCGCAGATCGATTACGCGGTGCGTCAGGCGAACGTTTTCGGACAAATTTTCTTCATCAAGCTGGAACGGTGGGGTAACCGACGGATTCAAGACTTCAATCTCGTGGCACAGAATTTCCACTTCGCCGCTCGCCATGTTGGGATTCACCGTGCCGGCCGGACGAGCACGCACCTTGCCTGTAATTCTCAGGCAGAACTCATTGCGCACGGATTCGGCGATGGAGAACATCTCAGGGCGGTCAGGGTCGCATACGACCTGTGCGATCCCCTCACGGTCGCGCAGATCGATGAAGATGACGCCGCCGTGGTCGCGTCGACGGTGAGACCAGCCACACAGTGTGACTTCCTTGCCAATGGTTTGGGAATTGACTTGTCCGCAGTAGTGAGTTCGCATGCTGTTTCCGGGTTACGAGTTTGGTTTGTTGTGAACAATCGTTCGGTTGTTGGTTCGGAGTGGTGGCGCGACAACGCCCATCGAAATGATGTACTTGAGCGCTTCGTCAACGGCCATGTCGAGCTCGATGACTTCGCTTTTTGGCATCATCAAGAAAAAGCCGGAGGTCGGATTCGGGGTTGTCGGCACATAAACGCTGACGTATTCACCTTTAAGGTGGTTGCGCACATCGCCGCCTGGGGTGCCCGTCAGAAGGGCGATTGTCCATGAGCCCGGGCGAGGGTACTGGACCAGCAGCGCTTTTCGAAAGGCATTGCCAGACGAGGAAAACAGGGTGTCAGAAACCTGCTTGACGCTGTTGTAGATCGAGCTGACCACCGGAATACGTGCCAGCAGGTTTTCCCACCACAGGACGAGCCGCTGACCGATAAAATTGGCGGCGAGTACGCCAGTAATCAGAATGATCAGCAGGGATACCGCAATTCCAGCCCCCGGAATGTCGTAGCCGAGGACCTTTCCGGGGTGGACAGACTCCGGCAAGAGCCGCAAAGATTGGTCTGCCGCTCCTGCGATCAAAGTCAAAACCCAAGCGGTGATTGCCAAGGGTACCCAGATCAGCAGGCCTGTGATGAAGTATCGCTTGATCAGCTGCTTGCGCACACTTCTGCTCCGGCACAGCCTTGGCAGGGCGAGGCGCTTTCCGTTTTCGATGGGGGCGGCACGTTCGTTTTCCCGCCTTTGAAATCCGTGGCGTACCAACCGTTACCCTTGAGCTGGAATCCGGCCGCTGTCACCTGCTTATCGTAGGTCTCCTGGCTGCACTCTGGGCAGGTGCTTAGTACCGGATCGCTGAGTTTCTGTAGATGATCTTTCTCAAAACCGCAGGAATTGCATCGATAGGCGTAGATCGGCATGGCTTACCTTCACTGAACCACAAAGTCGGAAATTATACTCGAACGGATGCGGCTTAAGCTGCCGA
>JAGNOM010000089.1 GCA_017990155.1 Propionivibrio sp.
CTTCGCCGCGCGCGCCATTGCCGCTGCGCAGATGGTCGGCCTCGACATCGCCGGGGTCGACCTCGTCTGCAGCGACGTCCTGCGTCCGCTCGAAGAGCAACACGGCGGCGTCGTCGAGCTCAACGCCGCGCCCGGCCTGCGCATGCACCTGCAGCCGTCATTCGGCAAAGGCCGCGCCGTCGGCGAGGCAATCATCGCCAACATGTTCGCGGATGGCGACGACGCACGCATCCCGCTCGTCGCCGTCGCCGGCACCAACGGTAAGACGACGACCGTGCGCCTGATCGCCAGCATCCTCGGCAGCAAGGGCTTGCGCGTCGGAATGACGAGTACCGACGGCGTCTACATCGAAGGTCAGCGCATCGACACCGGCGATTGCAGCGGTCCGAAGAGCGCGCGCAACGTCCTGATGCACCCGGATGTCGACGCCGCCGTGCTCGAAACCGCACGTGGTGGGGTGCTGCGCGAAGGCCTCGGCTTCGACCGTTGCGATGTCGCGGTCGTCACCAACATCGGCCAGGGCGATCACCTCGGTCTCGCGTACATCAGCACCGTCGAAGACCTTTCTGTCGTCAAGCGCGTGATCGTGCAGAACGTCAAACCGGATACCGGTGTCGCCGTACTGAATGCTGCCGACCCGATGGTCGCGCGCATGGCCGATTCCTGCCCCGGACAGGTCACCTTCTTCGCCTGCGACAGCCACCACCCGGTGATGGCCATGCATCGCGCGCTCGGCAAACGCATCATTTACCTCGATGGCGACTCGATCGTCGCTTCCGAGGGCGGCTTCACGCATCGCGTACCGCTTTCCGAGATCCCGGTCACCGCCAACGGCGCCATCGGCTTCCAGATCGAAAACGCGATGGCCGCGCTCGGCGCCGGCTGGGCGCTTGGCCTCGACTGGGAAGTCATCCGCGCCGGATTGGCCAACTTCGTCAATGACGCTTCGTCAGCGCCCGGACGCTTCAATCTCTTCGACTATCGCGGCGCGACGCTGATTGCCGATTACGGCCACAACCCGGATGCCATCCAGGCGCTGGTCAGCGCCATCGACAAGATGCCGTTCAAGCCCGAATGCCGCCGCACCGTCGTCATCAGCGGCGCCGGCGACCGGCGCGACGAAGACATCCGCCAGCAGACCGAGATCCTCGGCGACGCCTTCGACCAGGTCGTCCTGTATCAGGACCAGTGCCAACGCGGGCGCGCCGACGGCGAAGTCCTGGCTTTGTTGCAACTCGGCCTCAAGGATGCGAAGCGGACGAGCGAAGTCAGGGAAGTTCGCGGCGAATTCCTCGCTATCGACACGGCGCTGGAAACGCTCACTCCCGGCGACGTCTGCCTGATCCTGGTCGATCAGGTCGATGAAGCGCTCGAACACATCGCCAAGCGCGTCGCGGAAGCCAAGGCAGGCTGACGCGGCGTTTCTCCGGAACGCCAATGCAAACGGGCATTGCCTCTCGGCAATGCCCGTTGCAATTTTGGCCCCCTATGCTGGGGTTAGCCTCTCCCTGCCCAACGCACCAAGGAAGTCATCCGCACGCGGATTCGACGCCCCTGGAGTTCTTGCTCTCAAAGTCCCTGCACCCCCCGGCGCTGGCCGGATGGCGCACCGTCAGATGCGCCAGACAAACCACATCTTCCATCCCGCGCACTTCAACGCTGTGCCGACACGCAAGGCAAAGCGATGCGCCACAGTCTGCTCCCGGTTGATTTTCGCTGTTCACCCTGATTTCACCCCGTTACCCGGTGGCGCATAAAATTTAATGTCGCACTCTATGACCTAAGTCATACAAAAACAAGGAAATAGTGCACACTCAGGGGGCTAAAAACCGTACTCAAGTCACGCTGGCTACGTTGGGCGGGCGATCGAAAACAGCAGGTCGAACGAACAGTGCGACAGGCCCAGCCGAGTTCGCAAGTCTTCAACACGCCTGCGCACCTCGTCGTGATCGCAACCGCGAATCGAGCAGAAAAGGTTGTACGGCCAATCTGGAAGCACTCGTGGGCGCTGGTAGCACAGCGAGACGCCGGGCTCCCGCGCCAGCAGGTTGCCGAGACGAATCACATCGGCGTCCGGAACGTCGTGCACCAGCAGCGCATCACGGCGCGACCCGCTGTCTTGCGGACTGACAACGACGCCAAATCGCTTGATCACGCCCTCGGCGCACCAGCGGCGAATCCGCTCCAGAACGTCGCCCTCCTCGCAACCGAGGCGGCTGGCAAGCACCGAAAACGGACGAATGAACAGCGGCAGCCCTTCCTGCAGCGCCATCACCAACCGGCGTTCGATTTCATCGAGCACCGTCGGCGGGTCAATCGTGACTGACGCTGAAACAGCGGCCTGCGATTGTTCGTGATCGAACAGATACTCCCTGAGCAACGGCAAGCGCAACAAGGGATAGCCGGTCGATTGTTCGATCGCACCGAGCGCCGCCTGCAACCGCCCCTCCGACCCGGCCGTGACGACAAACCAGTGGTTGTAGTGGTGTTCGCGCTCGTAGTTGTGCGTCACCTCGGGAAAGCGGTTGATGGCGTCGGCAACGACCGCCAGTTTGTCCGCCGGCACCGCCATCGCCGCCAGGGTACTGGCGCCGATTCGCTTGGGCGCGAACACGGCGCCGACGCGGGCAATCCTTCCTTCCCGTCGCAACTCCTCAAGCTTGCGCAGCACGGCCGTTTCGGCAACGCCCAATTTGGCGGCCAGTTCGGCGAAGGGAGCCGGGCAGAGCGGGAAGTTCTGCTGATAATCGTTCAACAGATGCAGACTGAGCGAAGCCTGAAGTGCCGGATCAGCGATGTGGTCACGCATTGACGATGTCCAGATTCTCGGCGAAACGGCAGGAATCGCTCCGCCAGCAAAGCAACTATGCTACATCAATTCCCCGCTGGCAAAAGTCGGCAGCCTGCCGCGCGACCACCAAAGCACATGCTCATTGGCTAACACGAAAGGACATCACCCGGCCTTTCGGCGGATAATGCGCAGGCTGCTCCCAGACCTTGACGAAGCCCCGCCGTGACACGAAAAACTGCCATCAACATCATTCTGATCCTGCTCGCCGCGATCCTTGGCGTCGTCGCCTATAAGCTTTCGCCGTTGTTGCGTGCGACGGGCGACACCGTGCTGCCAGTATCCACTTGCAATCCGTCGGCGCAGGCCTGCCAGGTCAGCCTGCCGAACGGCGGGAAAGTCGAACTATCGTTCGCGCCGCGTCCGATCCGTCCACTACAGGCGTTCAAGGCCGAAATGTCGGTGCATGACGTTAAAGTCAGCAAGGCGGAAATCGACTTTGAAGGGACCACGATGAAAATGGGTTACTACCGCCCTGAGTTCAAGGGCGCCGACGGCATCTATGCGGCCGACGCCATCCTTCCCGTCTGCGTGACCGGGACGATGGAGTGGGCAGCGACCGTAGTGCTGACCACGGCGGTGGGCACGATCGCCATTCCGTTCCATTTCGAAGTCGCAGGACGATGACACCATGAAGGATTCAACCCCGGTCAAGAACCGAACACTGTTGTTTGCGAGCATCGCCTTGCTCCTCGTGGCGCTGCTCTGGCTCGCATTCTTCTGGTCGCCGGAAGGCAGCACGCTCACCGGAGACGGACATTCGCGCAGTTCGGCGGTGTTGGCCAGTACGCCGCCGACTGGGGGTGACTTCGTGTTGAACGGCCCCGAGGGCCCGGTCGCTCTGGAGAACTACCGCGGCAAGGTGGTGCTGCTCTACTTCGGATACACCTTCTGCCCCGATGTCTGCCCGACGGCGTTGTCGCTCCTTGCGCAAGCGCTTTCAGGGCTGACGCCCGATGAACTCGAGAAAGCGCAGGGGATTTTCATCTCGGTCGATCCGGAGCGCGACACCATGGAAGTGCTGCAAGCCTATCCGCCCTTCTTCCACCCGAAGATCGTCGGCGCAACCGGTTCGGCGGATCAGGTCGCCGAGGTCGCCAGACAATACGGCGCCAGCTACATGAAACAAAAGGCAGAGGGCGACCGCCCGTATTCGGTCGATCATTCTTCGTTCACTTACCTGATCGATAGTGAAGGAAAGCTCGCCGCAGCACTGCCGCACGGAACACCGCCACAGAAAATCGTCGATCAGGTTCGCGCCTTGCTCGGCACCAGCAAGCCCAATTAACTCATCCGGTCACCTTCACCTGACTCAAAGGAGATCTCATGCGCCGTACCATCGCCCACCTTGGACTCGTCCTCGCCGCCACACTCCCCTGCGCCGTTTTCGCAAGCGACACCCCGCTGACGATTCACGATCCGTATGTGCGCCTGGCACCGCCGAATGCGCCGGCCACCGGTGCGTTCATGGTCATCAAGAACGCCGGCGCCAGCGACCGGCAACTGGTCAAGGCCGAAAGCAACGTTGCCAAGGCTGTGGAGTTGCACAACCACATCAACGAAAACGGCGTGATGAAAATGCGCCAGGTGCCGAGCATCGACATCAAGGCCAACGGCCAGGCCGAACTCAAACCGGGCAGTTACCACGTCATGCTGATCGACATGACCACCCAGCTCAAGGAAGGCGACAGCGTTCCGCTCACGCTGCATTTTGACGATGGCAGCAGCCAGCAGATTGCGGCGCCGGTACGGAAACTGCAGATGACGATGCCGGGCGGCATGGGCCAGGGAGGGATGAAACATCAAGCCCAGTAATCCGAATCGGGCCGCCTGCCCCTGTGGTGGCCCGCAGCCCTACGCCCAATGCTGCGCGCCTTATCACCAAGGCGCGACCGCGACCGCGCCCACGGCCGAAGCGCTAATGCGATCGCGTTACTGCGCCTACGCCATGGCGCTGGAACCCTATCTGCACGCCACCTGGCACGCCAGCACCCGCCCGCCGACGCTCGACCTGTCGACCGACGCCGACACGCGCTGGCTCGGACTGGAGATCCGGCGTCACGAAGCAACGGGCGAGGATACGGCGATCGTTGAATTCATCGCCCGCTACAAGATCGGCGGACGCGCGCATCGCCTGCACGAAGTCAGCCGCTTCGTCCGTGAGAATGAGCGCTGGTATTATCTTGACGGCGAATTCCCCGTGAAGAAGGATCGCGCGTGAGGGAAGAACTGCCGATTCTTTTCCGCGACGAACACCTGATCGCCGTGCACAAGCCATCGGGATTGCTCGTGCATCGGACGGTTCTCGATCGCCACGAAACGTGCTTCGCGGTGCAGATCCTGCGCGACCAGATCGGCCAACACGTCCATCCCGTGCATCGCCTGGATCGCGGCACTTCGGGCGTACTGTTGTTTGCGCTGGAGCGCGAGATCAGCCGTGCGCTGAGCGCGCAATTCGAGACGCAGCAGGTCGACAAAACCTATCTCGCCGTCGTTCGTGGGCATCCGGACGAGGCGGGAATCGTCGACCATCCGCTGACCCGCCAGTACGACGACTACGAGTTCCGCGCTCCGAATACCGTCGGCGAAGCGCAAGCCGCTGTCACGCGTTTCCGACGCTTGGCCATCACCGAGCTTCCGTACTGCGTCGATCGCTACCCGACCAGCCGCTACGCCCTGCTCGAACTCAAGCCGGAGACCGGTCGCCGGCACCAGCTACGGCGACACCTGAAACACCTGGCGCACCCGATCATCGGCGATGCGACCTACGGCAAGGGCCGGCACAATCGCCTGTTTCAGGAACTGTTCGGCTGCCATCGAATGCTGTTGGCCTGCCTGGAGATGCGCCTCAGGCATCCGGTCAGCGGCGAAGCGCTCACACTCTGCGCGCCGTTGGCGGGAGACTTCGACTCGGTGCTGAAAGCGCTCGGCTGGGAGACTCCGCCAATCCCCTGAAAACGGGGTTCAGTCCGGCTCCCAGACCGGCAGGACGCCGGCCTCGCCAGTCGAACAGGCAAATTTCACATCGACGCCCAATCCCGCGACCCAAGCCAGGCGTTCGCCGCTCCACAGGTAAGGCAGATAGTTGCGTTCCCAGGCCGGTACCGACGCTTCCTGTAGCAGATTGCGCAAGCTGCGGCGCGGCCGCGCAGGATGGGTCTGAAGACGCTCGCCGCCCTGGCGCGGACGAATGAAGACTTCCCCGGCCTTCAACAGCGCACGCTGAATACCTCCGCCATCGACCGGCACGAAGCGCACCCGGCCGCCGGCCCAGGGCAGTTCGTCTTCGCCGTTCCAGTAGATGATCGAATCAGCCGTGCAGGGACGACGGCCGACGATGTACAGTTCGCCGCGATAGACGCGGAGTTCGCCTTCCGGGGTTTTCAGGCAGGTTTCCGAGAGCGCGTTGGCGGTCGACAACTGATGCCGCGCCTCATCGACCCAGCGTGTATCGGGTGCCCGGAAACCAGCATTGAGCCATTCGTGGCGCAAAAGGTTGCGCGCGCGCGCGGGTGGCAGCGCGTTGAACGCGGCCAGACCAACGCGCCCCGCCGGCGTGAGGACCGCCGCACGATCGATGGCTGCCAGTTCATCAAGCAACTCGGCGCCCTCGGCGAAGTGACTGGCCGCGCGCGCCAGCGCTTTTTGCGCACTGGAGAATTTTTCTTCCAACCGGGGAATGATCTCGCGACGGAGAAAGTTGCGGCGGTAGTGAACGTCCTCGTTGCTCTCGTCGTCGATCCAGCGCAATCCGTGGGCGACGGCATAGGCTTCGATCGTGGAACGCGGTACGTCCAGCAGTGGGCGAATCAAGGCTGGTCCGCGCGCTTGCGGCCGTTCGGGAAGCATGCCGGCCGCGCCGGCAATTCCGGCACCGCGCAGCAGGTTGAGCAACACCGTTTCCGCCTGATCGTCGCGATGATGCGCGAGCGTAAGCCAATCCGCATCACGCGCGGCAAACACGCCGTGACGCATCCTGCGCGCCGCTGCTTCCAGCCCTTCGCCGCTGTCGCGAGGAACGTCGACGCGCACGACGTCGAGCGGCACGTTGCAGCGCTGACAGAACGTCAGGCAAAAATCAGCCCAGGCGTCGGCGTTGTGGCTGATACCGTGATGCACATGCACTGCGCTCAGGATCATCGGCACGCCCAGGGATGGCGCCAGTCGACTGAGGGCGTGCAACAACACGACCGAATCGCGGCCGCCGGAGAGACCGACGCACACGCGCGCGCCGTGTTTCAGGCGCGGGCGTAGAAAAGCTTCGAGTTGCGCGGCGAAGGGGTTGGCCGCCTGCTCAGCCAATCGGCTGTTCCTTGAACCGGCCATAGGCCATCAGACGCGCAAAACGGGCTTCGAGCAGTTCTTCGGTCGATAGTGCGCCGACGTGCTTTAGCGCCTCCTGCAGCGCTTTCCTGAGGCTCTGCCCCATCGCAGCCGGATCCCGATGCGCACCGCCAAGTGGCTCATGGACGATCTTGTCGATCAGTCCCAGCGATTTCAGGCGCGACGCCGTAATGCCCATGATTTCAGCGGCTTCGCTCGCCTTTTCTGCGCTCTTCCAGAGGATCGACGCACAGCCTTCCGGCGAGATCACCGAATAGGTCGAAAACTGCAGCATCTGCACGATGTCGCCAACGCCGATCGCCAGCGCACCGCCGGAACCGCCTTCGCCGATCACGGTGACGATCACCGGCACCTTGAGCCCCGCCATTTCGTATAGATTGCGCCCGATGGCTTCGGACTGGCCGCGTTCCTCGGCGTCGATACCGGGATAGGCGCCGGGCGTGTCGATGAAGGTCAGAATCGGAATGCCGAACTTTTCGGCCAGACGCATCAGGCGCAGCGCCTTGCGGTAACCCTCGGGGCGCGGCATACCGAAATTGCGGTAGAGCTTTTCCTTGGTGTCATTGCCCTTCTGATGGCCAATGACCATCACCGGCTGCCCGTTCAAGCGCGCCAGACCGCCGACGATGGCGTGATCGTCGGCAAATGCGCGATCGCCGTGCAACTCTTCGAAATCGGTAAAGATCAGGCTCAGGTAATCGAGCGTATAGGGACGCTGCGGGTGCCGAGCAACCTGCGAAATCTGCCACGGCGTGAGCTTGGCGTAGATTTCCTTGGTCAGGGTCTGGCTCTTCTTTTCAAGCTGGGCGATTTCCTCGGAAATATCCACGGCTGCGTCGTCCTGCGTCGAACGCAGGGATTCGATCTTGCCTTCGAGGTCGGCGATCGATTGTTCAAAATCAAGGAAACTGGTTTTCATCACGCCTTGGCCGGTTGTGAAACGGCCCTCATTTTAACGCATGGCAACACGATGCCCGGCGCCCAGCACAATCAATACTCCACCGGCAGCGGATCGAGGCTGCGCCACAGATACCAGGTGGCGACCGAGCGCCACGGGCGCCAGCGTTCGCCGGCTTCGGCCAGTTGTTTGCGCGCCAGCCGTTCGCCGCCGAAGTAGTGCAGAGCAACGGCGCGCTGCACACCAATGTCGTCGAGCGGATAGACGTCGGGACGCAACTGGTTGAAGATCAGAAACATTTCGGCCGTCCACACGCCGATGCCGCGCACCGCCGTCAATTCGGCGATGATCTCGGCGTCGCCCATGGCGTTCCAGCGGTCGACATGAATCTGTCCGTCGCAGAAATGCCGCGCCAGATCGCTGATGTACTCGACCTTGCGCGCGGAAAGCCCACACGCGCGCAGCGCTTCCGGAGTCGTGGCCAGAATGGCTTCCGGCGCGATCGCCGGCAAGGCGCCAGAGAAGCGCGCCCAGATGCTGTCAGCGGCCTTCACCGAAATCTGCTGGCCGACGATCGAACGCACCAAGGTGCCGAAGGGATCGCCACGAGAAATCAACGAATCGCCTGAGTAGCGCGCGACGAAACCGGCCATGACCTGATCGCCGGCGGCCAGTTCGCGGGACGCTTCTTGCCAATAGGGTGGAACGGAGCTTGAGGTCATCGGCGCATTTTATGTTTTTTCTGGCGCTCTTCTGCAATTGCGCTATCCTGCCGCCGCTTTGTTGACTACTCTGAATCTGGATCACAATCGGTTCCCTACTCGAGCGTGCGTATGAGCGACAAAATCTGGCTCCGCAACTATCCACCCGGCATTCCGGCCGAAATTGGCGAATCGCCGTTTTCTTCGGTCTCCGAACTGCTTGAAGACACCATTCGCAAGTTTGGCGAGAAGCCGGCCTTTCACAACCTCGGACATACGATCAGCTTCAACGAGCTTGAACGACTGTCGCGCGACTTCGCCGCGTACCTGCAAACACTGCCCGGCATGATCAAGGGTGAGCGGGTCGCGATCATGCTGCCCAACCTCCTGCAGTATCCGGTCGTCCTGTTCGGCATCCTGCGCGCCGGACTGAC
>JAGNOM010000090.1 GCA_017990155.1 Propionivibrio sp.
AGCCAAACACGCGTGGAAAGGTCTGCAGGATGATCTCGCCGTCGTCCGGCAATCCGTGCTCGCGCAGCAGCGATTCGATCCACGCCAACAAGGGACTCCCGTCGCGCGCGCCATGGTCTTCCTGCCGGAAGCTCAGCAGGTTCGCGCGGTCGACCGAGAAGATGCCGCAATTTGCCGCTGCTAGCTTCCGTACCGGCAATTGCACATAGAACACCGGATAGACGAAGGCATGGATTGACGGCCGCAAGCGCCGGTGCATGACGTTGCCGAGGAATAGGCGTGGACGCGGATTCATGATCGTTTCATCGTAGTTCATGCTGTCTCAGACTGCTTCACGAAGCCCCGATGGCTTACCAGCACGATCTTCCGCCGCCTGCCAGGGCGCGAAAACGCCAAGACCGTTCACCACGCGCAGCGCAGATTTCAGTCCATCCTCGTGGAAGCCATAGCTGCCCCAGGCGCCCGCCAGCCAGATATTGCCTTCGCCCTGAACGGAAGGCAGGCGCTGCTGCGCTGCAATGGCCGACGCATCGAAGATCGGATGCGCATATTCGAATTCGGCAATGACCTTGGCCGGATCGGCTTCGCGCGCCGGATTCAATGTCACAACTACAGGTGTTTTGAACGGCAGCGGTTGCAGACGATTGATCAGGTAGGAGACGCCAACGGGTTGATCATTCAGGCGTGTCCCCGGCTCTCCACGCCCGGCGAAGTAATTCCACGCGGACCAGAGCTTCTCGTCACGCGGCAACAAAGCGGGGTCGGTGTGAAGCACGGCGCGGTTGGGTTGGTAGCGGATCGCCGACAGCACCTGGCGCTGGCCGTCGCTGGCCGCCGCGCCGAGAATGCTCAGTGCTTGATCGCTATGACACGCCATCACCACCTGATCGAAGTCGTCGAAACCAGCTGCATGGGTCACACGCAACCGGCCGGCTTCGCGCGTCACCGCGGCGACCGGGCAGGCCAGGCGAATGTCGTCGAGCTGTTCGGCAATCCTGCGGACATAGGTGCGCGCGCCGCCCTTGACGGTGCGCCACATCGGGCGATCAAACACCTGCAACAGCCCGTGGTTCTGGCAGAAGCGGATGAAGGTCGCGAGCGGCATGTCGAGCATCTGACCCGTCGGGCACGACCAGATGGCAGCCGCCATCGGCAACAGATACCAATCGGCAAAGGCGTCTGAGTAGCGGCCCTCGGTCAGGAATTGACGCAGACTGGGCTGCGCGTGCTGGTATTGCGGCGATTTCGCCAGCCAGGCGGTGCTTTCGCGGTTGAAGCGCAGGATATCGGCAAGCATCGACCAGAACTGGCGCCGCATGAGATTGCGCTTCTGGCCGAACACCGTCGCGAGACTGCTGCCCGCCCACTCGAGATCCGGCTGTTCGAGACTGACGGCGAAAGACATCTCGGTCTCGACACTCTCGACCCCAAGCTCGGAGAACATGGCAATCAGGTTCGGGTAAGTCTTTTCGTTGAAGACGAGAAACCCGGTATCGACCGGATGGGTTATTCCATCCACAGCAACATCCACCGTATTTGTATGACCGCCGAGATAGTGCCCCGCTTCGAACAACGTGACGTCATGGTCCCGGTTCAACAGCCAGGCAGTCGCCAGACCCGAGATTCCTGCACCGACGACGGCAATGCGTTGTTTCTGACTCATGCAACTCTCCTGGATGACCGGCTTTGTTTGTTTATCTTTTGTCCTAGACAACTAGACGCGTTGTTCGTAATATAAGAACCAAGAACGCTGCTGTCAAGCGTTTATTCACACTTTGTTCAGGACAAACTATGAACAGCCCTAATTTCAACATTGCCGCCGTCGAGCGCGACACCGGACTCTCCAAGGATGTTCTCCGCATGTGGGAGCGGCGCTATGGATTCCCGCTGCCGGAACGGGACGCCAACGGTGAGCGGCTCTACCCCGCAACGCAGGTCGAACGCCTGCGCCTCATAAAACGCCTTATGGATCATGGACATCGCCCCGGGCGGTTGTTCGCACTCGCTGAGGACGAACTCATGCTTCTGGCACCGCGACGTCCCCGGAGCGGAGGCGAAGGCACGCAACCCGACGCACACAGCGGACTTGAGGAACTACTCGCCCTGATCAAGCAACACGATGCCACCGCTTATCAGCAGGCGCTCCAATACCGCCTCGCGCGACAAGGCTTGCAGACTTTTGTCCTGCACACGATTGCCCCGCTTACCGGGCTCGTCGGTGAGGCATGGGAGGACGGGCGCATTGAAGTCTTCGAGGAACACCTGTTCACCGAACTGACCAAGCGCGTCATGCGACAAGCGATCGGGACTCTCGTCGTCCCTGGGGATGGCCCGCGCATTCTGTTAACGACCGCGCCAGACGAACAGCATCTTCTGGGCTTGCTGATGGCCGAAGCCTTATTCTCTTTGGAAGGTGCGACGTGCATTCCACTCGGGACACAAATGCCCCTGCTTGAAATCGTGCGAGCGGCCGAAGCCCACCGCGCCGACATCGTGGCGCTGTCGTTCTCGGTGGCTTTCGCTCAACGGAAGATTCCCGGACTTTTGCAGCAACTCCGGGATTTGTTGCCTGCGCATGTCGAAGTATGGGCCGGCGGTCGCGGCGCCAACCGGCTTGGAACAATACCCGGCGTTCGGCGGATTGCCTCGCTCGATGATGCCGTCGCCGCAGTTGGCGATTGGTCTGACTCCCGCAGCAAAGCGGAATAACTGCGGGCGGATAGAAGCACACAACGCACATACCGCAAATACGACTCGGCGCCTGAACAGCCAGACTGATCAGGCGCCGAATTCTCACCCACGCCGAAACGTGGGTTACGGGAATACCAGTTAGTTACTGGATCTGCTGAATCCCGGCCAACATCCAACCGCCCTTGCCTTCTCGCGGTTTGACGAGGTGCCAGATTTCATCGATCGGCTCCGCCGTCGCGTCCTTGTCCTCTCGCACGAGTCCAGTGAAACGAACACTGACCACATAACGCGTCGGCTCCTCGGACACTTCCAGAACGTCGGCTTCGATCGAGACCACATCAGTCTCCTGCGCTACACCCTCGCGTTCTGCAAAGTCCATCTTGATCTCGGCAAACATCTCGGGCGTCGTGAACTCGCGGATATCTTCAAGATTCCCGGCATCGTTGGCAGCCTGCAGACGGATGAAATTAACTTTCGCATTGCGCACGAATCCAGCCACGTCAAAGTCGCTCGGTATGTTTCTCGCGGCCGCAGTCTCGGTCTCCGAACCCGCGCTTGAACCCGGCATCGACAGCACGTTGCCCTTCTCGGAAGGTGCGGCATAGTCCGTTCCCGAATCGCGGTACTGGAGACCTCCTGCACCAGCCATCGCCGGAGACTGGCCTACACCACGCTTACGCATGAAGAATCCAATGACGGCGATAACCGCCATGACCAGCAAGCCGAGCATCAACATCGACGCCAACTCGCCGCCAAAGCCAAGGTGCGACGCCAGTGCGGCAAGACCGAGGCCTGCTGCAAGCCCGGCGACCGGCCCCATCCACGACCGTTTAGGCGCCTGCGCTGCAGCGGCTGATGGAGCCGCCGTCGCCGTTGAAACTGCCGATGGACTTTGTGCCGGAGCCGCTGTTGGTGCCTTGGTCGGCGGAGTCATCTGCCGCTGAATGCCGAACGACTTACCGCCGCCCAAACGTCGGGCTGCTTCGGCATCGGTTAGGCCGACCGAAAGCCCCAAGGTCAATAAGACCGCAAATAGTGAAAGTGCTTTCATCGAGTTCTCCTGTAGGAATGAGCGATAACGCGGCGAAGACTAGCCGCCGCGAAACAAAAAGAAAAACAGAATTATCAGTATTTATTCATCGACAAATACTGATAATGATCTCAGGGTTTCTGTTTCAAGCCACCTTTTCCACCAAAGATGTCGTGCTTCGCGAACTGGTAGATGGCCGAGATGATCGGGTGCGTCAGCTTGCGCTCGTTGGTAATCGCATAGACCTGTTCCCGCACGGTGTCGATTCTTCCGACGACTTCCACCTCGTAGTGACGGATGACGTAATCGTCGATCGCCGTCGGCGCGGCAAAGTACCCGGCCCCTGCCTGACCAAAGGCTTTGAGCAACGCGCTGTCGTCGAATTCACCAACAATGCGCGGTCGCAATCGTTCAGATTCGAACCACCGCTGCAACCGGGCGTATAACGCGACCTCTGTTCCCGGCATGAGAAACGGGGCTCCATCGAGCAATTGCGGGAACGACGCGGTGGTACTCGATGCGAGCTTTCTTGCGGCAAAGATGCTGACCCCACTCTCGCCGAGAAAGTGATCATATCCACGCACATTCAAGTGATCGGGCATCGGCCGGTCGGCGATGACCATGTCGAGACGATGCACGGCAAGATCGGCCAATAACGTCGCCAGGCGGCCTTCACGGCAAATCAGCTTGGTGTGCTCGTCACCCTCAAGCGAGGGCTCAACCAGCCGGTAGGCAACCATCTTCGGCACGGAATCGGCAATCCCGACGCGGAAAGGCACACTCTGCGGCAATGCTCCGTCGCGAAGCGATTCGACCAACTCGTTGCCGAGCGTGAAGATCTGCTCCGCATAGCCAAGCATGCGCTGACCGGTTTCAGTCAGCTCCAGGCCGCGCCCGACGCGTCTGAACAGTTTCACCCCGAGCGACTCCTCGAACTCACTGAGTTGCCCACTGATCGACTGTGGCGTGAGATGCAGCTGCTCGCTGGCGCGCGCGATGCTACCCGACTTGGCAACCATCCAGAAGTAGCGCAGGTGCTTGTAGTTAAGAGCGGCCACGTGAGCTTCCCTTTCATGCATTTCAGGTTGAGAATCGAGGACAGCGAGGTGATGTCCGATCAGGAACGTTTGGCCAACACCCGGATAATACTTCGAATAATTCGATGAATAATATCAAAACAATCGATTTGTAAGATACGTCAATCGTCCATACCATTGCAACCGTTATCAACGTCAATGGAGTACTGCCTCATGCGAGTCGATATCAAAACCAGTGGAATCGATCTGACCGATGATCTGCGCGAACATGCCGAACGGCGCCTCGAATTCGCGCTTGACCGCGCGCATCACGACATTAGCAACGTGACCGTACGGCTTTCAGACATCAACGGTCCGCGCGGCGGTTTCGACAAGCGCTGTCAGATTCAGATTCCGCTGCCTCACCATCGCGGCGTCGTGATCGAGGAAACCGACTCGGATCTCTATGTCGCGATCGACCGGGCGGCCAGCCGGGCCGGCAACACGCTTGGGCGGCAATTGTCACGACGGCGTAACCTGGCGGTGGGAAGAACGTCCCAACCGCTCAAGTATCTGCATGCTGCCACCGATGATTCCGCACCGAGTCAGTGATCAAATCGTTCTGTCTTCATAAAGGAGTGTTACTTCAATGAAACGTATCGCGCTCTTCCTCGCAACCAACCTCGCCATCGTGCTGGTGCTGTCGTTCACCATGCGGCTGCTGGGCGTTGAGCCTTACCTCAACGCCAACGGACTCAACCTGGGCTCGTTGCTGGTTTTCGCTGCGGTGATGGGCTTTGGCGGTTCGTTGATTTCGCTCGCCATTTCCAAATGGTCCGCAAAAACGGCGATGGGTGTTCATGTGATCGAAACGCCGTCGAATTCGACCGAATTCTGGCTGTTCGAAACCATTCGCAAGTATTCGACTGAAGCGGGCATCAAGATGCCGGAAGTGGGCATCTACGAGTCGCCGGACGTCAATGCGTTTGCCACCGGCATGAGCAAGAACAGTTCGCTCATCGCCGTTTCGACCGGACTGCTGCAGAAAATGACACGCCAGGAAGCCGAGGCCGTGCTGGGTCACGAAGTGGCTCACGCAGCCAACGGCGACATGGTGACGATGGCGTTGATCCAGGGCGTGGTGAATACCTTCGTGATGTTCCTGTCGCGCGTGATCGGTCATCTGGTCGACAAGGTTGTTTTCAAGACCGAACGCGGCCACGGTCCGGCGTTTTTCGTCACGATGATCATTGCGGAACTGGTGCTCGGCATCCTGGCTTCGATCATCGTCATGTGGTTCTCGCGCCGTCGCGAATTCCGCGCCGATCAGGGCGGAGCGAGCCTTGCCGGCAGACGCAACATGATCGCTGCGCTGGAACGGCTCAACTCGCTGCACCCACAACCGCTGCCGGAGAAACTGGCTGCATTCGGTATTGCCGGCGGCGTGGGTGGTGGGCTAAAGCGACTGTTCATGACGCACCCGCCGCTGGAAGAGCGCATCGCTGCACTCAAGGCCGCAGAGAAGTAGCGGCTCGTCACTGACTCCACTCAGGAAACCTAAAATGACACCTGAACAGCAAAGATCCATTCTCGCCATTGCGCTCTTCGCCGCGTTTGCCGACGGCGCCAAGGACGATCGCGAGCGAGAGGAAGTCCGCCGCATCGCCGAGTCCCTGACGAACGAATCCGGCGAAATCGATCTGGCGCGTTTGTACCAGGACGTTTTGCTGAAGCGACTGAGTCTTGCAGCGGTCACAGCGGCGCTGACCGACGAAGGCCAACGTCAATTCGCCTACGAGATGGCAGTCTGTGTCTGCGAGGCTGACGGCCGCATGGCACCGTCCGAACGCCGTTTTCTCGACGAGCTTCGGCAAGCGCTCGTGCTGGACGGCGACCGCACTGAGGCGATTGAAGGAGAAATCAATCCGATGGTCGATATCGGAAAACTGGCGGCCCCTCCTGCGAATCGTCCCGAAACATACCCGCCAAGCCAAGTGCAGCCGCCAGTGGCCAGTCCTGCAAACGCCGAACTCGACAAGTCGATCCTCAACTACGCGCTGCTGAATGGCGCACTCGAACTGCTTCCGCAGTCCTGGGCTTCGATGGCGATCATTCCCTTGCAGATCAAGATGGTCTATGGCATCGGCAAGGCGCATGGCGTCGAGCTTGACCAGGGGCATATCAAGGAATTCATCGCCGCCGCCGGGGTCGGACTGACTTCGCAATACCTCGAACAGTTCGGTCGAAAGCTGCTCGGCGGCTTGCTCGGCAAGGCCGCGGGCAAGGCGTTTGGTAAAGTGGGCAGCGCTGCAACCGGTATGGCATTTTCATTCGCGACGACCTATGCGCTTGGTCAGGTTGCACGCCGCTACTACGCGGGTGGCCGGACGATGAGCACCGCGTTGCTTCGTGAGACATTCGAAGGTCTCCTCGGACCAGCGAAGCAGATGCAATCGCAATACCTGCCGCAAATTCAGCAGAAAGCAAACACACTGGACATGGGGCAGGTGATGTCCATGATCAAAGGCACCTGAGCGAGCTTATGACAACAACCGCCGACACCTTCGCCACCGCCCCGATGTGGGCCGGCTTTATTGCCTTCGTCATCGCCATGCTGGCGCTTGACCTCTTTGTTTTCGGCGGCAAGAAGGCGCATCGGGTGGCGGTCAAGGAGGCGCTGGCCTGGGTCATCGCCTGGGTCTGCCTGGCGCTGGCCTTCGCCGGCCTGCTCTGGTGGTATCTGAACGACACACAGGGCGCGGTTGTCGCCCAGCGCAAGACGCTGGAGTTTCTGGCCGGCTATCTGATCGAGCAGTCACTGTCGATCGACAACATGTTCGTTTTCGTCATGATCTTCGGCTATTTCGCGGTCCCGCCGGAACTGCAGCGGCGAGTGCTTCTCTACGGCGTCCTCGGCGCGGTCGTCATGCGCGCCAGCATGATCCTGGCCGGCGTCTGGCTGGTTTCCCAGTTCGCCTGGATTCTCTACGTCTTCGGCGCCTTCCTCGTCTTCACCGGCATCAAGATGCTCGTGTTCGCCGAAAGCGAGCCCGATCTGGAACAGAATCCCTTGCTGCGCTGGCTTCGCGGACATTTGCGCATTACCAATGACTTCAAGGGCGAGTTGTTCTTCGTTCGGCAGAACGGCGTGCTCTGGGCGACGCCGATGTTCCTCGTCCTGCTGCTCATCGAAGCCAGCGACGTCATCTTTGCAGTCGACAGCATCCCGGCGATCTTCGCCGTCACCACCGATCCGTTCATCGTCTTCACGTCGAACATCTTCGCCATCATGGGCTTGCGTGCCATGTACTTCCTGCTGGCGGATATGGCCGATCGTTTCCATCTGCTCAAGTATGGGCTGGCGATCGTTCTCGTGTTCATTGGCGGCAAGATGCTTGCTGTCCCCTGGTTCCATATTCCGATTCAGTGGTCGCTATCGATTGTGGGTTGCATCATCCTGATATCGGTGGTTTTGAGCCTGGCGCTTTCGAAGAAGGAAAATGACCTTTCAGGAGAGTCTTCATGAACACGCCCAATCAACTGACGATACCAACACCATCGCGCAGCGATCGGGATCCAGACGGCCGCCTGATTGGCTTGACTTTTGACGGTGGAGCGCAGGCAACGCCCGGAGGAAAATTATGGCTGGTCGCAGTCGACGGCTCGGACCACGCGCTGCGCGCCGTCGCTGAGGCTGCACAGCTTTCGGGACAGATCAAGGATTGCTCGCTCGCCCTGGTCAACGTGCAGCACTGGCTGAGCCGGGAAGCTGCTGAAACCGAACTTGCAAACCGCGGTTGGAAGGCGACGGAGAAGGCGCGCGCCTTGCTGGCAGCGACCAGCACGCCCTGGCAGCTGCACGTGGTCATGGGCGAAGCCGCCGAGGCTATCGTGGCACTTTCCGCCCGGTTGGGCTGTCAAACGATCGTAGTTGGCAGTCGTGGACTGGGAGCGACGGAGAACCTGCTGGTCGGCTCGGTGGCTTACAAAGTGATTCATCTGAGCCCGGTATCCGTTCTTGTCGTCCGTTAGCCTGTAGTATCCAACCTGCCGATTTTTGAAACAGCAGGTCGTTTTTGTTAAGCAACACTCAAGGAGAAAGACATGACCAACCCGAGAATCCAGACTGTTCCGATGCCGAATGCCAGGACAGAATCCATTCTGGCCAGCAACAAGATGATCCGTAATACCTACATGCTGCTGTCGATGACGCTGCTGTTTTCGGCGCTCACCGCGGGCCTGTCGTTGGCAATGCGCCTGCCGCACCCCGGCATGGTCATCACGCTGATCGGCTACTTCGGCTTGCTTTTCCTGACGACCAAGCTGCGTAATAGCGGCTGGGGGCTGGTTTCCGTGTTCGCATTGACCGGCTTCATGGGATACACGCTCGGCCCGATCATCGGCTACTACCTGCGCCTGCCGAACGGCGGCCAAACGGTGATGATGGCGATGGCTGGCACGGCGATCATCTTCCTCTCGC
>JAGNOM010000388.1 GCA_017990155.1 Propionivibrio sp.
GCCGATCAATGTTCAAGACTTGTCGGGGTGCTTGTAGTGCGCTGCGTGTTCAGCCTTGCGCGATTTCAGATAGCACGTCGAGTAACTCTTCGCCGTAACGTTCGGCCTTCGCCTGGCCGATGCCGGGGATCTCCAGCAAATCTTCCTGCGATTCCGGGCGGTGGGCGGCGAGTTCGAGCAGGGTGCGGTCGTGCAGGATGACGTAGGCCGGAACGCCCTGTTCGCGCGCCTTGTCGGCTCGCCACTGGCGCAGGGCTTCAAAGAACGGCGCGTCGCCGGGTGAGACGACGGTACTCGTGGTCTTCTTGCTCGTAGCGCCGGTGCGCGTAGTCTTGCCTTTGGCGCGGGCAATGTGGCGGCGGAGCGAGAGCGCCGTTTCGCCTTTGAGCACGGGGCGAGCAGCTTCGGTCAGCTTGAGCGCGCCGTAGGCTTGTGCGTCGGCTTCGAGCAGGCCGGAGGCGAGCAGCTGGCGGAAGACCGAGCGCCAGCCCATGTCGTCGAGGTCGCCGCCGACGCCGAAGGTCGGCAGGCTGTCGTGGCCGAATTGCTTGATCTTGTCGGTCGATTTGCCGCGCAGGATGTCGATCAGGTGACCGGCGCCGAAGCGCTGGCCGGAGCGCAGCGCGGCGGATAATGCTTTCTGCGCGGCGACGGTGCCATCCCAGACTTCGGGCGGGTCGATGCAGACATCGCAGTTGGCGCACGCCGAGGCTTCCTCGCCAAAGTAGGTGAGCAGCACGACGCGCCGGCATTTGGCCGATTCGCAGTAGGCGAGCATGGCGTCGAGCTTCTGCCGCTCCACGCGCTTCTGTTCATCCGGCGACGCCGATTCCTCGATCATCTGGCGATGGATTACGACGTCGTTGAGGCCGTAGGTCATCCACGCTTCGGACGGTTCGCCGTCGCGTCCGGCGCGGCCGGTTTCCTGGTAATAGGCTTCGAGGCTCTTCGGCAGATCGAGGTGGGCGACAAAGCGCACGTCGGGTTTGTCGATGCCCATGCCGAAGGCGATGGTGGCGACCATGACGACGCCGTCCTCGCGCAGGAAGCGTTGCTGATGGCGCTGGCGCACGTCGGCGCCCAAGCCGGCGTGATAGGGCAGGGCGTCGACGCCCTGCTGCTTCAGCCAGGCCGCCGTCTCGTCGACCTTGCGCCGCGACAGGCAGTAGACGATGCCCGCTTCGCCGCGATGATCGGCGAGAAAAGTGAGCAGTTGCTTGCGCGGATTGTCACGCTCGACGACGGTGTAGCGGATGTTCGGGCGATCGAAGCTGGAGACAAAGACCTCCGCCGTGTCGAGCCCGAGGCGGGTGATGATCTCTTGCCGCGTCAGCTCGTCGGCGGTGGCGGTGAGCGCGATGCGCGGGATGTGCGGGTAGCGCTCGTGCAGTTTCGAGAGCTGGATGTACTCGGGCCGGAAGTCGTGGCCCCATTGCGACACGCAGTGCGCCTCGTCGATGGCGAACAACGCGAGCTGGCCGCGCGCGTCGAGCTGGTCCATCAGGCCGACGAAACGGTCGGTAAGCAGGCGCTCGGGCGCGACGTACACCAGATCGAGCTCGCCGCGCATCAAGCGGCGTTCGGCGTCGACCACCGCGTCGAAAGCGAGCGAGGAATTGAGGAAAGCGGCGCGTACGCCGGCCTGCAGCAGCGCGTCGACCTGATCCTGCATCAGCGCGATCAGCGGCGAGACGACGACGCCGACGCCCGGCCGCAACAGCGCCGGAATCTGGAAGCACAGGGACTTGCCGCCGCCGGTTGGCATCAGCACCAGCGCGTCGCCGCCGTTGCTCACATGCTCGACGACCTCGGCCTGATGGCCGCGAAACTCCGGGTAGCCGAAAACGCGATGGAGAATTTCGTGGGCGGGCGAGGTCATTTCAGGGCTTTCGGCGGTGGAGCGAGGGACAGCGCGGTGCGCTAGGGCGCCATTATCCCCGATCATGGCCTCAGCTGCGTTGCTTCGTCACTAGCCAGATTCCCGAGCAGACGAGCACCAGCGCGGCGACGTTCTTCCATTCGAGAATCGTCTCGCCGAGGAAGATGGCGGAAAGCACCGCGCCGAACACTGGCACCAGGAAGTTGAATACCGTCACCAGGCCAACGCGGTTGTACTTCAGCAGAATGGTCCACAAGGCGAAGGCGACCGAGGACAACAGCACCAGGTAGAACAGCAGCGCCGAAGACGCCAGCGTGAAGCCGGTCAGCGATCCGCCGAGCGCATGGCCGGCTGCGGCCAGTGCGATACCGCCGATGGTCAGCTGATAACCGGTGAGGACGACCGAATCCATCGTCTGCGAGATTTTCTTGCCATAGATCGTGCCGGCCGACAGCACGAACGCGGCGATGACGACGAAGCCTTCGCCGAGCAGCGTGAAGTGGAAATCGAGCAGTTCGCGGTTGAAATTCACCACCATCACGCCGGCAAAGCCGACCAGGCAACCGAGGACCTTGTTCCGGCTCAGGCGGTCGTTGTGATAGATGAAGTGCGCCATCAGTACACTGAAAAACGTGCCGGTTGCGTTCATGATCGAGCCCTTGACGCCAGTGGTGTTGGCCAGTCCGATGTAAAAGAAGGCGTACTGGATCGACGTCTGCGTCAGGCCGAGCGTGGTGACCTGGCGCAGGTTCCGCCAGCTCAGATTGAAAACGTCGCGCCGGGTGAAGACGGCCATGACCAGCAGCAATAGTCCGGCAAAGGCAAAGCGGTAGCCGGCAAAGACCATCTTCGAGGGAATGTCGTCCGGTGCGATGGCGAACAGCGCGTAGCCGTTCTTGATTGCCGGGTAGGCGCTGCCCCAGAGCAGACAACACAGCGAAGCGAGCAGGACGACGACTTTGCGATTCGAGAAGAACGGGTGCGGACTCAGGGAGGAATTCACGTATTTGTACCAGGTGGCGCGTGCCAGGAGCCGGGCAGGCGAAGGCCGGAGCATAGCAAACAAAAACGGCCTCCAGTTTCGGAGGCCGTTCTATTGGGAGTGGATGGAGTGGGCGCTGCCCACGGGCTGGTCACCTTCCATCGGGAATGTACTCTTCTTCCGCAG
>JAGNOM010000389.1 GCA_017990155.1 Propionivibrio sp.
CGCCGCCGCCGCGCAGGCCGAACGCGCCATCGCGGCCGCACGCGCGCTGCCGGCCAATCACTACACCGACAGTTTGCTAGAATTGGCGGCTCAGTTGCTTCAACGGCGCGCGTGACAACTCAACGTGCGCCGACACCATCGGGGTGTAGCTTAGCCTGGTAGAGCGCTACGTTCGGGACGTAGAGGCCGGAGGTTCGAATCCTCTCACCCCGACCATTCCCGCGCGGATTGGGCCGTTTGCCTCCCTCAGCGCTTGATGTGTCGATTGCTGCACACATTCCACAGCGACATCGTTTACAGATTTTCACTGATCAGCGATGATCAACTGGCTTTATTGCCTGCTTGACGATGCTCCCTATGGCTGTTGCTGATCCGATTTCCAAAGCTGCTGCACCCGCCGTGCTGCCCGGTGTGGGGCGCGCACTGGTCATGGCGGGCAAGGTCAGCCAACAGACGGCGGATGATGTGTTCCGCAAAGCCAAGGCGGCTAATCGTAATTTCATAACCGAGTTGACCGAATCGGGGGCCATTTCCGCTTCGGACTTGGCGCACACGATGTCGCAGGCTTTCTCGGCGCCGCTGCTAGATGTCGATGCGCTCGATGCCCAGCGCCTGCCCGGCGATTTGCTTGATCCCAAGCTTTCTGCCACCTACCGCATCCTCGCGCTGAGCAAGCGCGGCGGACGATTGATCGTTGTCACCGCCGATCCGTCGGATCATGAGGCGGCCGAGAAGGTCAAATTTGCGACGCAGATGGGCGTCGAATGGGTCATTGGCGAGTTCGACAAGTTGTCGCGTCTGATCGAGGAAACGACGAAAACAGCCACGCAGGCGATGGACAGTATCGTCGGCGGCGATTTCGAGTTCGATGAAGCCTCTTTGGGAACCGATGGCGCAGCGGAGGAGACCGAAGCACCTCAGACCGATGTCGAAGACGCGCCAGTCGTCAAGTTTCTGCACAAGATGCTGGTCGATGCTTTCAACATGCGCGCATCGGATTTGCACTTCGAACCGTACGAGCACAACTACCGCGTGCGTTATCGCGTCGATGGGGAACTGCGGGAAATCGTGTCACCGCCTGTCGCCATCAAGGAAAAGTTGGCGTCGCGCATCAAGGTACTGTCGCGTCTGGATATCTCGGAGAAACGGGTGCCACAGGACGGACGAATGAAGCTGAAGATCGGGCCTGATCGGGTCATCGATTTCCGCGTCAGCACGCTGCCCACGTTGTTCGGCGAAAAAATCGTGATCCGTATTCTGGATCCGAGCAGTGCCAAGTTGGGTATCGACGCGCTGGGTTACGAACCGATCGAGAAAGAGCGACTGCTGAAAGCGATCGAGCGGCCCTATGGGATGATCCTGGTGACCGGCCCCACGGGTTCGGGCAAGACGGTATCGCTCTACACCTGCCTGAACTTGCTCAACAAGCCGGGCGTCAACATCGCGACGGCCGAAGATCCATCCGAAATCAACTTGCCAGGCGTCAATCAGGTCAACGTCAACGAGAAGGCGGGCCTGACCTTCGCCGTCGCCCTCAAGGCGTTTCTGCGCCAGGATCCGGACATCATCATGGTCGGCGAGATCCGTGACCTTGAAACTGCCGACATCTCCATCAAGGCCGCGCAGACCGGGCACTTGGTGTTGTCGACGCTGCATACGAATGATGCACCGACGACGTTGACACGTATGCGGAACATGGGGATTGCGCCGTTCAATATCGCGTCAAGCGTGATCTTGATTACAGCTCAGCGTCTCGCCCGGCGGTTGTGCGCCCAATGCAAGGCGCCGGTCGATATCCCGCGCGAAACATTGATGGAGGCTGGTTTCAGCGAACTGGAGCTTGACGGTAGCTGGACGCCCTACAAGCCGGTCGGTTGCTCGGCGTGCAACAACGGCTATAAGGGGCGCGTTGGTATCTATGAAGTCATGCCCATCAGCGAGGAGCTTCAACGCATCATCCTCGCCGACGGTAGTGCGCTGGAAATCGCAGAGCAGGCGCGGCGCGAAGATGTGCGCTCACTGCGGCAATCGGGCCTGCACAAGGTCAAGCTGGGCGTGACTTCACTTGAGGAAGTGCTGGCTTGCACGAACGAGTAAGCGTGCGCCTACCGTAGAAAACCAGAGGTCGAGCAACACATGGCAACCCAAGTCGCCGGCGCCAAGGGCGTCAAAGAGTTCGTCTTCGAATGGGAAGGCAAGGATCGCAACGGCAAGATCGTTCGGGGCGAAACCCGCGCTGGCGGTGAAAATCAGGTGCAGGCGACACTGAGACGCCAGGGCATCTTTGTCACCAAGATAAAGAAGCGCCGCATGCGGGCGGGCAAGAAGATCAAACCGAAAGACATCGCGATCTTCACGCGCCAGTTGGCCACGATGATGAAGGCCGGCGTGCCCTTGCTGCAGTCGTTCGACATCGTCGCACGAGGAAATCCGAACCCAAGCGTCACGAAGTTGTTAAACGACATTCGCGCGGATATCGAGACAGGCACTTCGCTCTCTGCAGCTTTCCGCAAGTACCCGCTGTATTTCAACAGTCTTTATTGCAACCTGGTTGAAGCCGGCGAAGCGGCGGGCATCTTGGAAAGCCTGCTGGATCGACTGGCCACCTACATGGAGAAAACGGAGGCCATCAAGTCGAAGATCAAGTCCGCACTCATGTATCCCATTGCGGTGATCGTGGTCGCCTTTGTGGTTGTTTCGGTGATCATGATTTTCGTGATCCCGGCTTTCAAGGAAGTGTTTTCTAACTTTGGTGCCGATCTACCAGCGCCGACCCTGTTCGTCATCGCCATGAGCGAGTTCTTCGTCCAATGGTGGTGGCTGATTTTTGGGGGCCTCGGCTTCGGCATCTACTTCTTCATGCAAGCGTGGAAGCGCAACGAGAAGGTTCAGATGTTCATGGATCGGCTGTTGTTAAGGGTTCCGATCTTTGGAGATTTGATCGAAAAATCTGTGGTTGCACGATGGACGCGGACGTTGTCCACGATGTTCGCAGCGGGTGTTCCCTTGGTCGAATCGCTTGATTCGGTCGGCGG
>JAGNOM010000003.1 GCA_017990155.1 Propionivibrio sp.
ATATAAACTGAGCACTCACTCATTATTGGTTCGGAGAGCACCCGATGGCGCGCCCACGCAGCGAAGACAAACAGATCGCCCTGCTCGAAGCAGCGACCGAGGTTGTGGCCGAACAAGGTCTCGCCGCCCCGACCTCCCTGATCGCCAAGCGTGCGGGCGTTGCCGAAGGAACGCTTTTCCGTTATTTCCCGACCAAGGACGAGTTGCTCAACGCGCTCTATCTCGACATCAAGCGCAGTCTCGGCGAATCGATGCGCGAGCGGATCAATCGCGCCGCCACGCCAGACGAGCTAGTTCGCTCCTTGTGGGATGGCTACATCGACTGGGGCATTGCCAACCCCGTCGCGGTCAAGGCGCTCAACCAGCTTGCCGTTTCCGACAAGATCACCGGGCAAACGCGCGCCAAGGTCGTCGAGCTGTTCCCCGAGATGCAGCAGATATCGAGCGCCTGTGCGGCCAGAGGTTCGCTCTCGTCGCTCCCGCGCGCGTTTTCCGATGCCCTTCTCGTCGCGCTGGCCGATGCCACAATGCTGTTCGCCGCGCGCGACCCTGAGCGGGCCGAGGACTACAAGGCCGCCGGCTTCAGGATCTTCAAGGAAGGAATCATCCAGTGATCCAGCAGTTTTTTAGCCCAACAATGAGTGAGTACTCAGGCCCCAAGCAAGCACAGGAGATCGCCATGCAGCATTCGCCACCACCTGAAATATCACCGAGATGATTCAACAATGAAATCCACACGATTTTCCGCACGCCGACTGCGTTGGCTCCTGATCCCACTTTTACTTCTCGCGAGTCTCATGGCTTATTCATCGATATTCGAAGGCCCTCCTTCAGTTAACGGCAACCGCGCCACTTCGAGCATTTTCAAGGACGGGCGCTTCCATAACGCGGCGGCGCGCAAAGAGTTCGGGCTCGCCGCTGGACTGAAGGCCATGGTCCGCAACGTGACGGACAAATCCCCACAGGCCGCGCCGAGTACCCCAATCGAAACCCCCCCCTTGACGCGGGAAGAACTCCACAACGCGCCGGACCAGAGCCTGTGGCGCCTCGGCCACTCAACGGTTCTTCTCAAGCTCGACGGGAAGTTCTGGCTGACCGATCCAATGTTCGCGGAACGCGCGTCGCCCGTCGGTTTCGTCGGCCCCAAACGTTTCCATTCAGCGCCGATCGCCCTGGCGGACCTTCCCGAGATCGAAGCCGTGATCATCTCGCATGACCACTATGACCATCTCGATCACGACACGATCCTCGCCATCCAGGACAAGGTCGGCACCTTCGTGACGCCGCTGGGCGTTGGCGAGCGCCTGATTGACTGGGGTATCGCGGCGTCCAAGGTGCGCCAGCTCGACTGGTGGGAAGAAACCCGGATCGCCGGACTCCGCCTCGTCGCCACGCCGGCCCGGCACTTCTCTGGACGCACCCTGCTCGATAACGATCGCACCTTGTGGTCTTCGTGGGTACTGATCGCGCCGACCGCGCGTGTCTTCTTCAGCGGCGACAGCGGCTATTTCGATGGTTTCAAGGCTATCGGCGAGAAGTTCGGTCCGTTTGACGTGACGCTTCTCGAAAACGGCGCCTACAACGAGGCGTGGGCCGACATTCACATGCACCCTGAACAGACCGTGCAGGCGCACATCGACCTGCGCGGCAAACGGCTGGTGCCGATCCACAACGGCACCTTCGACCTGGCGCTGCATGCGTGGACCGAGCCGCTGGAGCAAGTCACGAAGCTATCGGCACAACGGGACGTCGCGATCAGTACGCCGCGCTTTGGCGAACGCCTCGACATCGGCAGCCCCGACCCCGGACAAGCGTGGTGGCAACCCGACGCGTCCGAACTGGCCTTGAACTGGTCGCCGGCGTCGGCCCCGATGTGAGCGCCGGACACGGCTCAGGGCGGACTCGACCGATCCTCAGCACAAGCAAAACTCACGCGTGCTCAGTCTCGCATTTGAGTTTCTCGGTCACTGCTTGCTGCATGACCGCGTCGATTTCGAGCTGTTTGGTCGTCATCTTGAGGTCGGCGCGGATGGCAGGCAGTTTCGCCGCCTGAATGACCCATTCGGTCGCCACCTCAACCGGCACGCGCGACGTATTGAGCGTCATGTCGAAGGCGTGCGAGGATTCCCACGGCACCCGATAGAACGATTCGACGAAGGCCTTGCGCACCTTGTCGTTATCCTTGACCAGCGCGGTTGCCTCAAGCAGCGAGAGATTCTTTTCGTAACGCACGAGTTCGATCCGGTCCTCAAGCGGCGCCTGCAGCCGG
The DNA here is from genome assembly GCA_017990155.1 of Propionivibrio sp. GTDB lineage: Bacteria > Pseudomonadota > Gammaproteobacteria > Burkholderiales > Rhodocyclaceae > Propionivibrio. Next base: position 2,270 of record JAGNOM010000003.1, read on the forward strand.
ACATGCAGCACATCGGCCAGTCCTCCCAGGATCGCGTAGCCGCTGCGACCGAGGATCACGACGTTGCCGTGACGTGCCACCGCGCGCACGACCTGATTGAGCATGCGCACCATCGTATCGCGCCGCTCTGCCTTCTCGGTATCGAAGCCCTCCCAGAAACCCGGCTTCTTTTCGTACTCGACGTCGAATTCAGCCAGACCGTACTGGCAGAGCACCGCACTGACGAAGGCCTTGTCTACCAGGTGATAGCCCAGTGAATGGGCGACCTTTTCGGCAAGCAAATCGCCGCCGCTGCCGAATTCACGAGAAATGGTAATGACTGTCATGGCATTGACTCCTTTTCGTCTTGTTGAAGTGTTCTGTAAAAACTACGGCCTGCTAACCCCCTATGACCTCTTGTGCATCGACCCGGAGATTTCATGACGCTCGCGCGGGAACACGAACTCGCCGGGAACTCAATTTCATATTAGCAGCCGGATTTTTTCCTGCTCCCGAAAAGCCGCTTTTCACCGGAATTCAGCCGTCCGATCCAGCTGCCACCGGCGATTCGCCGCTTCTATAATCGAGCTTTGCCCCACCCGGACCGAAGCCATGACCTCGCTGCAAGCCCCTCACGACACCGACCTCACGCAACGCCTGCAAGCGCGCCAACCGCTGCTCTGGCTCAACCCCGCGCTGGCGCCCGCCGAGCGCGTGCTGGCCGGCCTTGCCAAGACCCACAAGATCGGTCTTGCCGACATCGAAGCCGCCGACGCCCTGCTCCGCCGCTGGGGGCCGGCGCTGGTCCGGCTGTTTCCTGAACTCGCCGCGAGCGATGGCGTGATCGAGTCGCCGCTCATCGAAGTTGCCGAAGCGGGCTGTGATACGAGCCTGGTGACCGGTGTCGAGATTCCCGGCCGAACCCTCATCAAGGCCGATCACGCCTTGCCGGTCGCCGGGTCAATCAAGGCGCGCGGCGGCATTTACGAGGTACTCGCCCACGCCGAAGACCTTGCGATCCGGCACGGGCTGATCGTAGCGGGCGGCAATCCGCTCGAACTGCTGACCGACAAGGCACGCGCGTTGTTTGCCGCGCACACCGTCGCCGTCGGCAGCACCGGCAATCTCGGCCTCTCCATCGGCGTCATGGCTTCGGCACTCGGCTTTCACGCCGTCGTGCATATGTCGCACGACGCAAAGCAATGGAAGAAGGACCGGCTACGCAAGCGCGGCGTCGAAATCGTCGAACACCGTGGCGATTACGCCGCCGCCGTTGCTGCCGGACGCGAAACCGCAGCCGCGTCCGCCCAATCGTATTTCGTCGACGACGAGAACTCGCGCAACCTCTTCCTCGGCTACGCCGTCGCTGCGCTGCGCCTGAAGAGCCAGCTGGCCGATCTCGGTATCGCGGTCGACGCCGCCCACCCGCTCGTCGCCTGCCTGCCCTGCGGTGTCGGTGGCGCGCCGGGTGGCATCACCTTTGGCCTGAAGCATGTTTTCGGCGACGCCGCGTACTGCTACTTCGCCGAACCCTGCGCCTCGCCCGCCATGCTCGTCCGCCTGGCCTCGACCACCGGGCCGAAGTCCGTCTACGACATCGGCCTCGACAACATCACCGAAGCCGACGGACTCGCCGTTGGCGAAGCCTCGGAGCTCGTCTATGAACTGGTGCGCGAACTCGTAGCCGGGGTCTATACCGTCGCCGACGACGACCTGTTCACCACCCTCGCCCGCCTGCGGCAGGCAAGCGGAATCGAGATCGAACCCTCCGCCGCCGCGTGCTTCGCGGGCACCCGCCTCCTGGATGCATCGCTGCGCGGCAACCCGAACGCCACCCACATCTTCTGGACCACGGGCGGCTCTTTCGTCCCCGCAGAAGAGCACGAGAAGTTCTACCGGCGCGGCTGCCAGCTACTTGCGCAAGCATGAACGAGCATTTGAACTCGGTAGTAGAAAACCCGATCAAATAGCCAAATCAGCGACGAGCGACAGACGATGGAAGCAAGCGAAGATCAGCGCAAACCAGCGACAGCGGCGTGGCGGCGGACATTGCTCGTCGCCGCTGGATTCATCTGCGTCGCACTCGCCGTTGCCGGCATCGTCCTGCCGCTGCTGCCGACGACGCCCTTCCTGCTGCTCGCCGCTGCGTGCTTCGCCCGCAGCTCACCACAACTCGACGACTGGCTCCACCACAACCGCCTGTTCGGGCCCTATCTGAGCGCATACCGGCGCGGCCACGGCATTCCGCTGCGTGCAAAAGTATCGATCGTTACCCTCCTCTGGCTCTCGGTCGCACTCTCCGCGATCTTCGCCATCCCGGACCGACTCTGGACAGTGCGTCTGCTCATGGTCTTGATCGGGCTGCTTGTTTCTATCCATGTCCTGCGACTCAAGACGTTCAGACAGGCGGAGAATCAGGCTTAGCCACGGAGCTACATGGCGCATTCGGCAGAGTTCCGCATGTGCGAGAACAATGCGTTGGAACGCTTCTACGACCTGAGCTTCGAATGGACTATGGCAAGAGCAATCAATCGCGACGGCATCCTGCTCGACAAACCCCTCGGTGTGTCGCGGGATGCGCTCGGCGTCGATAGGGGTGACGTGACCGTACGCGCTCACCCCACAGAACGAGAGTACGTTGAACGCGTGGCGCCATGAGACTCAAGGAAGCCTTTCTCTGGCAACCCGGCTGGCTATATCGCGGAGCCATCCTGATCGCCGGTACCTTGCTGGTGACGGCGATTGGTTACGTCCACTCGCTCACAGGACTGGCCTACGAGTTTCACGCCTTCTTCATCGTGCCGGTGCTGACAATCAGCTGGCTGCTCGGGCCGCGCCCCGGTTATGCACTTGCCGTGCTGGCCGCCGTACTGTGGTTCCTTGCCGATCGCATGCTGGCAGGCGACCCGGCGGCCATGTCTCCGCTGCTGTTCAACACCTTTGTGCGGCTGGCGGTATTTGTCGGCGGCGTGTGGCTGGTCGGCGCGATCCACCGCACGCTGATGCGCGAATCGCGCCTGGCCCGCGAAGATTCGCTGACACGCTTGCCCAACCGCCGCGAGTTCCATGATCGTGGCCGGCAGGTATTCGCCCAGGCGCAACGCCAGGGTGCTCCCTTCACGGCCGTATTCATCGATCTCGACCGGTTCAAGGAAATCAACGACACCCGGGGCCATGAGGTTGGCGACCAACTGCTGAAGGCCGTCGCCGACGTCATGCTCAAGCACGTCCGCGCCAGCGACATTCCCGGACGGCTGGGCGGGGACGAGTTCGCCCTGCTGCTGCCGAACATGAAGGCCGACGCTGCCTCGGCTTACGTGAAGGACTTGCGCCATCGCCTGCTCGACGCGATGCATGCGCAACGCTGGCCGGTCACCTTCAGCATCGGGGTCGCCAGCTATCGCCAGACGCCACAGGACTTCGACGCCCTGCTCAAGCAGGCCGATGCCTTGATGTACGAAGTCAAGCGCGGCAGTCGCGATCGCGTTCTGCTGCGCGAATACTGATCGGCGGTCATGGTCTGGCGCAAGCGTCTGCAAGCATGGAGCCCCACGCGCGAAAGGCTCGAAACCAGCCGCTGGCTGCGGTGGCTCGCACCCTGGCTGGGGCATCCGAAACTCTGGAACTGGTCGCGACGAGGCGTCGCACTGGGTGTCGCGCTCGGCGTATTCTTCGGCCTGCTGATCCCGCTGGCCCAGATTCCCGTCACCGCCGCGGCCGCCGTCGTGCTGCGGGCCAATCTGCCGGTTGCAGCCGTCAGCACCCTGATCAGCAATCCTGTTACGTTCGGCCCCCTTTACTACGCGGCTTATCGACTCGGCAGCTGGGCGACCGGTGAAACCAGTTTTCCACAAGACGATCCGGCAGCAAGAAGCACTCCCGAGCCTGAAAAGACGCTCTGGCAGCGCATTACTTCGCTTGGGAAACCGCTTTTGGTCGGATTGCTGATCATCGCCAGCCTCAGTGGTCTGGCGACCTACGCGACCATCGACCTGCTGTGGCGCTGGCGCACGGGTCAACGCTGGCGCGGCCGCAAGGGAACGGGTGACTGAACGGCCAGGGCATTACGGCTTTCGATGGCGCATTTCTGCCCGTCGTCAGCATGATCGCGATGAAAGGTGTTTCAATAGTGCAATCCTTGGTGATCTGATATCGATTTCGGAGAGTGCGGCGCGTCATCAATGCGCGCCGTGGTGCTTCTTCCCTGTAGGGGTGACCATGAACGACACTGATTCGGCGAGTTTGCGGCAGCAGCTTGAGGAAGAGAAAACAATTCGGACGGATCTCGAAAACCGCCTGCGCGAGATGCAGGGACAATTGCAGAAGGCCGCCGAAGACCAGTTTCTTCTCGAAGCGCTCATGCTGACGATGCCGGATCACGTCTATTTCAAGGACAAGGACAGCCGAATCATCCGGGTCAATCAGGCCTTGTCCGGATTCTTCGGCCTGCTCGATCCCAAAGAGGCCATCGGCAAGACCGACTTTGATTTCTTCACAAAAGATCATGCCAGCCAGGCGAGGTCGGATGAACTGCGGGTCATGCGTACCGAGCAGGCTTTGACGCTGGAAGAGAAGGAAACCTGGACTGACCGCCCGGATACTTGGGTGCTGACGACGAAAGCGCCGCTACGAAACGCCGGAGGCCAGGTCGTCGGGACATTCGGCATATCGAGAGACATCACCGCGCGCCGTGCAGTCATGTCGGAAATGGAAGCCCAGATCATTGAATTGGGGCTGCTGAATCATCAGCTGAAAGAGACGCACCACCAGTTGCTTCAATCGGAAAAAATGGCATCCGTCGGACAACTCGCAGCGGGGGTTGCGCACGAGATCAACAACCCGATGGGGTTCATCAATTCGAACCTGCATTCGCTTCGCCGCGAAGTCCTGGATTTACTCGAATTGATCGAGGCCTACGAGAACGCGCAGAGCCTCGTACCCGAGGACTCGCCGCAAAAAAGGCGAGTCGCCGAGGTGAAGAAGAAAATCGATATCGACTACCTGACGACCGACATCGTGAACCTGCTGAATGAATCCGACGAAGGGGTTCGGCGCGTCGTGAATATCGTCACCAATCTCAAGGACTACTCGCGTGTTGATGCGAAGGACTGGCGCCTGACCAATCTCGAGGAAGGTGTCGAGAGCACGCTCAGCATCGCCTGGAACATCATCAAGTACAAAGCCGAGGTCAGGCGGAACTTTGCCGGTGTTCCGCAGGTTGAGTGTATTGGGTCGCAGATCAACCAGGTGATCATGAACCTGCTCGTGAATGCGGCACAAGCCATCGCGGAACAAGGAACCATCACGATCACGACCGGTTTCAACGACGACGACGTGTGGATCGAGATCTCGGACACCGGTTCGGGGATCGCGCACGAAAACCTGCCACGAATCTTCGAGCCATTCTTTACGACCAAGCCACTGGGGCAAGGAACAGGGTTGGGTCTGTCGCTATCCTACAAGATCGTGGAGGCACATAACGGATCGCTGACGGTCGAAAGCGAGCTTCACAAGGGCACGACGTTCCGGATTACCCTGCCGCGAAACCAGCCAAGAGTGCCGGAGTGACCCCGCGCAGGTTTGAGACGAAGACGCGGCCGAGTGCTCGCTCCGGGCGACAAGTCAGCCCCGCCGGCGCGCCGTTTGGTTGAGCACAACGCTCAACTAATGTAGCCTCCGTTCTCTGTTTCGCTTCGCCCATCCATCGCAAAGAAGGTCTCTGCACATATGTCTTCCAATCACAACAAGGCACTGACGCCGGTTGCCGAAAACGATCGCGTCTTTCACTGGCATGAACATGCCTCGCTCTGGTTCAGCCTCGGCGTCGGCCTCCTCGTCATCCAGATCGGCGCCTATCTCGTGCCGTCGGTCGGCAGCCGGGACGCGCTGATCGCCATCCTGATCGGTTCCATCGTCGGCTCCGGCTTGCTGGCCTGGACGGCCAAGCTTGGTTGCGACAGTGGTCTGTCGAGCGCCGGGCTGATGGGAGCGACCTTCGGCAGCCACTTTGCGCGCTTCCCGGTGATCCTGAACATCGTGCAGCTGATCGGCTGGACCACCTTCGAACTCGTCGTCATGCGCGACGGCACCGCCGCGATCGGCAAGCAGTCGTTCGGACTGGCGCTTGACGGGCGGGGCGGTACGTTGATCACGACGCTGTTGTGGGGTTCGGTGCTGATCTTCCTGCTTGCGGGGTCGATGACGCAACTCGTCAGAAAGATCGTCAGCCGTTTCGGATTGCCGCTCGTGATTGTTTCGCTGCTGTGGCTGAGCTGGCAGTTCGGCGCGCAACTCAACAGCCAGGGCCTGGACGCCTTCTGGGCACGAACCGGCGACGGCAGCATGGGGCTCCTGTCGGCGATGGACTTGGTGATCGCCATGCCCGTCTCGTGGCTGCCGCTGGTCGCCGACTACGCGCGCCACGGCCGCTCGGGACGCGGCGCCCTGGGCGGAACGTGGCTCGGTTACGCCATCGCCAACATCTGGTGCTACGCCCTCGGCGTCATGGTCGTCAGCGTCGCGCAGCCCGGCGCGGATCTGGTCGGTGCGCTGCTGCTGGCGCAAGGCGGCCTCATTGCCCTGAGCCTGATCCTGATCGACGAAATCGACAACGCCTACGGCGACGTCTACTCAAGCTCGGTATCGGCGCACAGCATCAAACCGGCCATTTCCATCCGCCAATGGGGGCTTGGCCTCGCGTTGCTGAGCACGGGACTCGCCCTCTTCCTGCCGATGCACAGTCTCGAACCCTTCCTGCTCACGCTCAGTTCGGTCTTCGTCCCGCTCTTCGGAGTCATTCTTGGGCGACTCGGCGTCGGCCAGCCCAACTTCGCCCCGGCACAATGCAAGGTGGACTGGGCTTCCGCCTCGATGTGGCTGGGCGGGATTGCCACCTACCACGCGATCGCCCACTGGGTGCCGCAGTGGGGCGCCGCACTCCCCACTCTGGCGCTCACCTTCGTGCTGGCTGCCTTCTTCCATCCGGCGCGCCTGAAGGAACGAGCGTTTGCCGGATGACGATCAACGGCTTCCGCACTGACCACTGACATCAACTCGGGAGTCGTCAGCGTGGCTTCCCGCTGTTGAACGAGCGCGGCTGCTGACCGACCCAGTCACCAGTTCGACTCATTCTCCGGCGTCGCGCTGATGCGGTGAATTGACAGGTCGGCGCCCTCGAATTCTTCCTCACGGTCGAGGCGCAGGCCGAGGGTGGACTTGAGCACGCTGTAGACAAGCGTGCTGCCGACCAACGCAATGGCGATGGCCATTGCGGTCATCGTCAGTTGCGACATGAACGCCACGCCGCCCGCCCCGCCCAGCGCCTGCTGGCCGAAGATGCCGGCGGCGATGCCGCCCCAGGCGCCGCACAGGCCGTGCAGCGGCCAGACGCCGAGCACGTCGTCGATCTTCCAGCGGTTTTGCGTGAGGGTGAACATGACGACGAACAGCGCCCCGGCGACACCGCCGACGACGAGCGCGCCGATCGGGTGCATCAGGTCCGAACCCGCGCACACGGCGACCAGCCCGGCGAGCGGGCCGTTATGCACGAAGCCGGGGTCATTCTTGCCCAGCATGGTGGCAACCAGCGTACCGCCGACCATCGCCATCAGCGAATTGATCGCGACGAGGCCGGAAATCTTGTCGAGCGTCTGCGCGCTCATGACGTTGAAGCCGAACCAGCCGACGGTGAGAATCCACGCGCCGAGCGCGAGGAATGGGATCGATGACGGCGGGTGCGCCGAAATGCGCCCTTCCTTCGTGTAGCGCCCGTAGCGCGCGCCGAGCAGCAGCACGGCCGGCAGCGCGATCCAGCCGCCCATCGCATGCACGACGACGGAGCCGGCGAAGTCGTGGAATTCCGCACCGAACGCCGACTTCAGCCACGCCTGGATGCCGAACGCCTGGTTCCACGCAATGCCCTCGAAGAAGGGATAGATGAAGCCGACGATGACGAAAGTGGCGATCAGCTGCGGGTTGAAACGCGCGCGCTCGGCGACACCGCCCGATATGATCGCCGGGATCGCCGCCGCGAAGGTCAGCAGAAAGAAGAAGCGCGTCAGCTCGAAGCCGTTCTTCGCCATCAGCACGTCCGCGCCGGAGAAGAAATTAACGCCGTAGGCGACCGAAAAACCGATGAAGAAGTACGCGATCGTCGACACCGAGAAATCGACGAGGATCTTGACCAGTGCATTCACCTGGTTCTTCTTGCGCACCGTTCCGAGTTCCAGAAATGCAAAACCCGAGTGCATCGCCAGCACCATGATGCCGCCGAGCAGGATGAAAAGAACGTCACTCCCTGATTGCAATGCTTCCATACGCCCCCCTTTGAAGAATCGGGGGATGTAAGCAAGCAATATTCCAGATGTCTGTCTTGTTTATTTTCAGTGAGTTACGACAAACCAAGCACCAGACACGATCCAAAACCGTGCATCGCGCACCATTCGAGCACCATCTCGGGGAGGCGCCGCACAACCAAGCCCGAAATCATCGTTTTGGTGCAGACATCAAGCTGCCTGTTTCAGCGGCGAACTGTCGTGCTTGCTAACGCGCAGGACTTCAATACCGACGACGTTACCCGCGTCGTCGTAATCGAGAACGATGCCGGGCTTGATCTGCTCGGACTCGATGATCGACTGGTCGCTGAGACGAACGTAAAGCGCATCAGCCGTGGGGTCGTATTCGATTTTCACAGTTTTCCTTTCATTCCTCGGTCGAAAAATGCCGTAACGACATTCGAAGGTTGTTTGGTGCGATTGTAGATCACGCGCAGGACGCACCCACCGAACTCGGGAATCACTCGCAGCGCGTGAGTCAGTGTTGGATCATCCGGATCGCTTTCGGTTGCAGTCGGAGCCGACAGGGTTAGCGCAATCCACTCGGCACGGATGTTCCGTTCCCGAGTGGTCGTTTCGGCATGGGCACTGAGTGTGTATTCCATACATGGATTCTATGAGGTTTAGCACGTCAAGAGACTGACCGTTCCAGATTCAACGCTAGCAGGCGGCGGAGGATTTCTTCGTCGGGGGTTTCGGGGGTGTAGTCGGTCCAGCCGTAGGCGGCGGCGACGGCTTGGTCGAGTTCCTTGTGCGCGAGGTCGAGCCAGGCCGGGCGCTGGTTGTAGAGGTTGGTCAGCGTACGCTTCTTGAGGTCCGCCTCATGGCCGGGCTTGGCGACGGGGCGCTTGGGGAAGCCGGCCTTCTCCTCTTCCGGCGTGATCACCCAATCGACCCACTCGGGCGGATTGAGCCAGTTCTCGCGCAGCTCGTTCAGGCGGTGGGCGGCAGCGGCGATGTTTTCGGCGACGATCTGCTCGGCCAGACACGGCGGCGAGGCCTGACAGGCGAGCGGCGCGGTATCGCGCGGCGTGAGGCCGGGTGGGAAGGGGAAGGTTTCGAAGCAGGATCTTCCGTTGTAGGTTGGATCGTTACCTACGCCGTGCATTGATGCGGTAGCCAGTGACCAAACTTCGTGCAATCTGCTGGAGAGAATGCCAAATGTCGTTTCGTCATCTCTCGCGATTACACAGAGTCGCGTATCTGGGAGGCATTGAATATCTTGCCAGACGAAGAAACGATGCTTTGCGACCCGAACGGTGACCATAAACCGCTTAAGGCCAGCAAGTGCCACACGCATTTCAGGGCGAGGACGCTCATGTAGCCACCACCTTTTATCGCTGCGTTTTCCTTTTACATGCAATGAAACGTGCTGGAATGGCACCTCAAAGAGACTCGAATCAGCCTCTGACCGCGACGTCCCGAAGTCGATAATCCACGTGTCAGATGGTCGCTTCGCGATGTCTTGCCCGTTCGCCCAAGGTTTGACGACAAGGCTGTTTGGTTTTCCGTTTGGGTTCGGCTCGCCGAGCCAGTCTCGGGCCACAGCTCCGGGAATATCGAAGTCGCCGTATTTCTTTGTGCCTTCAAAACTGGTGTTGCCGTTTTCGCTGAGTTGCTGCGCTTGCGTGAGATTCAAACCTTCGCCGGCCGTCAAATCGGCATGAATTGACTGCACTTGGTTGCCATCGAGCCGACCGCTCCGGCTATCCTGGAAAATCGGTCCGAATCCGATGAGAGATACCCGAACGGCCGCACCGTCATTGATCCACGCTTCGTCACTCCACGCCTCAAAGATGCGCGTCTCGGCGACGATCGCTTCCAGCACCTTGCGGTTTGAACCCGCCCGGATCGCCTGCGTGGCGACAAGACCCGCTGCTTTCAACTGACCGGCCGCGACTTGTTTGCGCGACTTGTGAAACCAGTAGCAAACGAGATCGGCGCCGCCGGGAACGTATTGGTCGTAGACGCTATTCAACGCCTCGAAATACTCGCGCCCCAGTTCACCGCTCTTGCGACTCCCACCCAGAAACGGCGGGTTGCCGACAACAACATCGGCCGCGGGCCACTTCGCTTCGCTCCCGTCCGGACTCAGCAGCGCATCACGGTGTTCGATGCCGTCGAGCGGTTTGAGGATGGGGTTGATGGCGTGCGGGTAGCCATTCTGGCGGCACCATTGGATATCGCCGATCCAGACGGTGACGCGGGCGAGTTCGGCGGCGAATTCGTTGATTTCGAGGCCAAGGATGTTGTGCGGGCCGGTTTCCATGTTCATCGGCGCTTGTAGGCCGAGTTCGAGGGCGTCGACGTGGGCGCGCTTTTCGATGTCGCGCAGGGCTTTGAGTGCGAGGTAGAGGAAGTTTCCCGACCCGCATGCGGGATCGAGCACACGGAAGTGGTTGAGGCGGAGCAGGAAGCCCTGATAGGTGGCCTTGGCTTTCTTGGGCTTGGCGACAATCTCAGCCTTGGCCTTTTCCCATTCGGCGGCGAGCGGTTCGCGCACGAGCGGGTCGATCAGCTTGGCGATGGTGCCGGTGTCGGTGTAGTGCGCACCGAGCGGGGCGCGGGCGGCGGGGTCGAGGCCGCGCTCGAAGAGGGTGCCGAAGATGGTGGGGTCGATGGCGCGCCAGTCCATGTCCGACGCGGCGCGATGCAGGGCCTTGAGATCGTCGGCAGTGAGCGGCGGGATGTCGATGGTCTTGAAGAGGCCGCCGTTGAACCAGGAGATATCGTAGTCGCCGTATTCGCCGCCGCGCTTTTGCATGGCAGTGAAGAGCTTTTCGATGCGCCGCGCGGCCTTGTCGGCGTCGGCGCCGGCGTTGGCGAGCAGGTTGGTGAAGACGCCAACCGGGAGCAGTTGTTCGTCTTCGGCAAACATGCAGAAGAGACACTGGACGAGGAAGTGGGCGACGCGGTCGCCGCAGTTTTCATCTATCGCGCCGCGCTGGCGCATGGCGGCGGCGAGCTGGGCGAACTGTCCGGCGGCTTCGGCGGTGATGGCGGCAGTGGATTTCTCGGGGCGCAGCTTTTCGGGGTCGGTGAACACCCATTTGAGCAGCTGGCGCTTTTCGGGCTCGACGAGTTCGTCGATGCGGATTTCGCGCGGTTCGTCCGGATAGCCGGTGAAGGCGGCGTGGATGACGATGCGCTCGCGGTCGCAGACGACGAGCAGCGGCGGGTTGTCGAGCTGCAAGGCGTAGTCGGTGAGCTGCTTGAGCGCGGCGTTGAGGTCGCGACCCGGCTTCTTGTTCTCCCAGCCAAAGTGGTTGCGCTTCCAGACATCTGCCCAACCATCACCGCCACCGGCTTTCCGCGCGCCGCGCTCGAAGCAGTAGTTGTCCGGGTCGCGCGGCTTGTCAACTCCGAGCAGTTCGCAGAGGTCGTCAAAGTGGCCCTGCGCGCCGGCGCGTTCGGTGAGGGCGTTGTTCTTCCAGGTGGCTATGAACTGTTCGGGCGTCATGGTTGGCGGATCTTCTTGTTCTGATTGGAATATCGGATTGGCAGACGATTATTGGCCAGCACATGGGGTTAGGACAAGGGGTTAGGACAAGCACCGGCATCGAGCTATCGATCGTCCCCGCGCCGTCGCAAACAAGTGAAGTTGATTCATGACGATTGACGCCTCGCTTTTCATGCTGATTGGCACCGGTTGTTCGCACAAGGAAAAGGTGTCACGGGCGCTAAATACACGGATGTAGGAGCGCAGCTCGCTGCGCGAAAACGGCGTCTCTGCTTGCGGACCCGCCCATTCGCCCGGTAGAACCGGGCTCGTACAAAAGATCACGTCGACAAGCTGCCCCTCAAACGGAAAACAATCGGTTCGGGCAACGTCGTACCGGATTGTTTGAACGCATCGAACTTTCCTTTGCACACAACGCAAAACCTCGCTAAAATCGCGCCCCTCAAATGCAGGATCGGCTAGATGTAACGGCCCGGTCAGTTTGAAACCGCCGACGTGGTGAAATTGGTAGACACGCTATCTTGAGGGGGTAGTGACTTCGGTCGTATGAGTTCGAGTCTCATCGTCGGCACCATCATCGTCGCTTGACTGCGACGTCGCTTTTCCAGGCACTTTCCCGTATTCCCCTGCACGACTTTGTCGGTACGATAGTGGCCGAGGCGTTTGTGTGCGCTCGCCCTTGACACCGCACGAGGAAATCCGGATGAACGACCGCTGGGAAGTCTTTGTTCTTGAGTACGCCAACTCGCACGAGCCTTGGGTCGGGCTGGTGAGCGGGATGTATAACGAGGGGATGGTCGATCTACCGTTCTCGTTTGCGCTGGCGCGCCAGGGCGACAGGCGTGTCCTGATCGACTCGGGTTTCATGCAGCAAGGCGATGCGGCGGAGTTTCCGCTCAAATTTGGCGTCTCGCGTTGGATTTCGCCGCTACGCATGCTGGCCGAACTGGATGTTGCGCCGCAGGCGGTCAGCGACATCGTCATCACCCACGCGCATTTCGACCACATGGGTTCGATCGGCGAGTTTCCCAAGGCGCAAATTCACATCCAGAAGAGCGAACTGCTGTCATGCTATGAGGCGCTGGCGCTGCCCCGGCACTTTGCGCACCTCTCGGCGATTGTCGATCCGGAGAACATGCGCATGGCGCTTGAGGCTTCTATCGAACATCGCGTGAATCTGATCGACGGCGACCGGGACAACGTGCTACCGGGAATCCACGTCCGGCTCGGGCCGGGGCATACGCCGGGACACCAGTTCGTGATTGTTGAAACGGCGCGAGGAAAACGGGTCATCAGCGGCGATTGCCTCTACACCACAAGGCAGCTAACCGGCCACACGCAGGACGGCGTCTATGCGCCGCTCAACAACGCGACCGGCAGCGCCTGGGAACAGTTGCGAACACTCGACCGGGTCAACGCGGAAATCGGCGGCGATCTCGACAAATTGATCGTGATGCACGACGTCGATCGGTGGAAGGACTTGCCGCTGGTGGCGGAAGTCGAGGGATTCCGGATCGTCAAGGCGGCTTGAGACACCCGAACCGCGCCAGCAGCCCGCAGAAACTGCGCTGCATTTGCTGGGTACACGCCCACCGCTATTGGAGAATCGGTCTTCCGTCGCCTTTGCGAGTGTCAATCGGTTTAGCTCGTCGCGTAGACTGCACCCAGCCGCCTCGGTTTTCCCCAACGCGCCGCGCACCAGCCATTCCCCGCACCGAGAAAGAACTACAAGCGATACGCGCTGACAATCCGCCGCATTTCGGCGGCGAGGTGATCAAGTTGCTGCGCGGCGTTTGCGCTGTGGCCAGCGGCGGCGCTACTTTCCTCCGACATCTGGGCGATACGCTCGACCTGCGTGGCGATATTGTTGGTGGCCGAGCCCTGCTCGCGGATCGCGGCGGCGATTTCCTCGACCATGGCGACGGCGTTGCGGCTGCCGGCGCCGATGAGTTTGATCGAGTCGTTGGCTTGCTGGGCGCGCTCGACGCCGATGGCGACCTTGTCCACCACGCCCTGCATGCCGGTGACGGCGTTTCTGGCGCCGCTGCGCATAGTGTCGATCGTGTCAGCGATTTCCTTGGTTGAGGACGACGTGCGCTCGGCGAGTTTGCGCACCTCGTCGGCGACCACGGCGAAACCGCGCCCCTGTTCGCCGGCGCGCGCGGCTTCGATGGCGGCGTTGAGGGCCAGCAGGTTGGTCTGGTCGGCGACTTCCTTGATCACAGCGACGACGTTGGATATCTGCTGGCTGTGCAGTTCCAGGCCGTGGATCAGTCCGGCAGCTTCGTTGACGGTCAGGGCGATATCCTGAATGTCGCTGACCGTCTGGCCGATCACCTTTTCGCCGGAACTGGCGAGCTTCCCGGAATCGCTTGAAATCCGGCTGGCTTCCTGAGCGCGGTCGGCCACGTGGTTGATGCTGACGGTCATCTCCTGCACCGTCGCGGCCATGTCGGATGCCGCTTCGCTTTGCCGGGTGGAGGCGTCAGCCACCTGTTCCGACGTCGAGGTCATCTCGTTGGCGGCGTGCGCCACGGATTGGGCGCCGGTGGCGATCGATTTCAGGTTGTCCTGCATCTTGTCGAGCAGGCGGTTGAGCGCCTGGGTGGTGTGGCCGATCTCGTCCTTCTTGCTGACGGCGACGCGCACCGTGAAATCGAGATCATTCTCGACGCGCGCGACCATCGACTGGATCTGCGTCAGCGACGATTTGATGTTGCTCAGCAGGAAGAAACCGAGGACGGCCACGGCAAGAACGCCGGCAAGCATGACTGCGACCGAGACGGTTCGACCCTGCTCCGCGCTGGCCAGCGCCTGCACCTTGGTTTCGTCCGCCAGCTTGGCGTTGAAGGCCATGTGCTCGTTGAAACCTTTCAGTGTCTGATCGCCGAGCGGGGCCAGTTGGCTGACCAGCAGCTCGCGCGCGTACTCGTTCTCGTAGCGGCGCAGCCTGGGCAGGACTTCGGCGTTGAACAGGTCGAAGTAGGCTTTTACGTTCTTCGCATCGGCGGCGAGGAGTTTCTTGTCTTCTTCATCGACGGCGAGCCTGGCGTAGGTTTCAAGCAATGCCGAAATCTCGCTTGAACCGGCCGTGAGGCGCTTTTCGATGGCCTCCATTTCCGCGTCGTCGCTGTTCAGGAACAGTGCGTACATGTTGACGCGCGCAGCCATGAACGCTTGCCGTGTCGATCCGAGCGTCTGGATCTGGGCCAGTGATTCGTCGTTGATCTTCTTGATGCTGCCCGTCCCCGTGTTGGCCACGATCAGTCCGGCCACACCCACCAGCAGCAAGGCCAGCACCGAGGCGCCAATCATCAGCAGGATGCGGTGCGCGATCGTTACGTTTTTCATTTGACGGTCCCTTTTTATTGATTAGCGAAGGCCGCTTGGCGGGAACACCCGGGCAATCGCATGAATGCTCACCCCCTCCCCTTCAAGGGGAGGGATGGGGTGGGGATGGGGCGCAAGCGGTGGCTTGATCGACGAGATAGCCACCAGACAACCCCATCCCCCTCCCGACCTCCTCCTTGAAGAGGGAGGAGTTGATGCGTACGGCATTCATGCGATTGCCGCTTGGCGGAAACGCTCGCGGCTCTGCGGTGCAACTCGGTGACTCTAGCGCAAAACTTCGGCCAATATCAATAAAATCAATCATTGATTTTATAAATAAATCGATCATTTACTCCAGCGCTGTTAAAACGCCAAAAACGTCGTTCCCGTGCAAATTGTTGGTCTATCCTGAAACCGTAGGATTGAAGGCGCGGGGCACGTTCTCCAATGGCAGAGCAAGCTGAAAACCACGACGACGCGGACGATCTGGAACGCCAAGCCGAGGCAATTGCGCGGGCGCAGGATTCCGCGTACCCGGAAAATGCCGAGAACCTTTCGCCGGAAGCCGCGCACCAGCTGTTCCACAAGCTGCGCGTGCATCAGATCGAGCTGGAGATGCAGAACGACGAGTTGCGGCGCACCCAGGAGGAGGTCGATGCAGCGCGGGCGCGCTATTTCGAGCTCTACGATCTGGCACCGGTGGGCTATTGCTCGCTGAACGACAACGGGTTGATCGAGCAGGCCAACCTCACGGCGGCCGACCTGCTCGGCGTATCGCGGGGCGCCCTCGTGGGGGAGCCGATCATCCGCTTCGTCTTTCCTGACGACAAGAGCGTATTTGACCTGCATCGCAGCCAGCTGATGGCCACGGGTGAGCCGCAGGCCTGCGACCTGCGGCTGCTGAAAGCCGACGGTAGCGTGTTCTGGTGCCGCCTGACGTCGGTAAGCGCGCACGACATCAACGGCAAACCCGTGTGCCGCATCGTCATGAACGACATTACCCAGCGCAAGCACATGGAGCAGCTGACCAGTGCGTCGCTGCAATACTCGCGCAGCCTGATCGAGGCCAGCCTGGACCCACTGGTGACGATCAGCGCCGAGGGCAAGATCACCGACGTGAACAAGGCCACCGAACTCGTCACCGGAGTCAGCCGCGAAAAGCTGATCAACAGCGATTTTGCCGACTACTTCACCGACCCGGACAAGGCGCGCGCCGGCTACCAGCTCGTCTTTTCGAAGGGCTACGTCACCGACTATCCGCTGGCGATCCGCCACGTATCGGGGAAGATTACCGACGTACTTTACAACGCCAGCGTCTATGTCGATCCGAACGGCCAGGTCAATGGCGTCTTCGCCGCGGCGCGCGACATCACCGAGCGCAAGCGCGTGATCGAGGAGTTGCGCGAGCAGAAGGAGTTTTTCCACCTCATCGCGGAGAACATCGGCGACTTCATCGCGGTGCTCGATCCCAAAGGGCGGCGCATCTACAACAGCCCGTCGTACATCCAGTTCTTCGGTTCAAAGCGCGATCTGCGCGGCTCCGATTCCTTTACCGAGATCCACCCGGACGACCGCGAGCGCGTGCGCAACGCGTTCAACGACACGGTGAAGACCGGGCGCGGCCGACAACTGGAGTACCGGATGGTGATCAACGACGGCAGCGTGCGCATCATGGAATCGCGCGGCAACGTCATCCGCGACCATGAGGGCAAGGTCACGCGCGTCGTCGTCGTTTCGCACGACATCACCGAGCGAAAGCACATGGAGAACCAGGTGCGGCAGATGGCCTTCCACGACGCGCTGACGCAGTTGCCCAACCGGCGCCTGCTCAGCGACCGTCTGAACCAGACGATGGCGGCCAGCGCGCGCAGCGGCTATTACGGCGCGCTGATGTTCCTCGACCTGGACAATTTCAAACCGCTCAATGACCAGCACGGACACGACGTCGGCGACCTGTTGCTGATCGAGGTGGCCGAACGTCTGAAGAACTGCGTGCGCGAAATGGATACCGTCGCCCGTTTCGGCGGCGACGAGTTCGTGGTGATGATCAGCGAGCTGAGTCTGGGCAAGGCCGAATCGCTCGCCGAGGCCGGAATCATCGCCGAGAAAATCCGGCACCGTCTGGGCGAGCCGTACCGGCTGACGGTCAAACGCCGGGGGCGCAAGGACGATACCGTTGAGCACCAATGCACGGCGACCATCGGCGTGGCGCTGTTCGTCAACCACGACGCAAATCCCGACAAGATCCTGAAATGCGCTGACGCGGCCATGTACCGGGCCAAGGAGAGCGGCCGCAACCGGGTCTGCTTCGCGGATCTGAAGCTGGACGACATGAGCTGATTAAGAATGCCTTAAGGAAGGCCACCGAGAATGCTCCATCTCCAAGGAAAGCACGCTCATGGCCAGACTCCCTTCGTTCGACAAGATCCATCGTTTCCATCTGCTGACCTGGCTGCTCGTCGCGTTGCACGTCAGCACCTTCACCAGCGCCAGCCAGTATTCGTCACCCGGAACGGCCGCCTGGACATTGGCGACGACCGCTACCTACAGCCTCTTCTACCTGCTGCCGGCGCTGCTGATTGGCTATCTGGCGCGCGGCCTGATCGGGTACGTCAGTCCGGCGCGCGGTGGCCGCCTCGTCGCCGTATTGATGGTCGGCCTGACCGGACTGACCCAGGCCCTGCTCTTCGCCGACCGCATGATCCACACCATGTACGGCTTCCATATCAACGGGTTCGTCCTTGATCTGGTGACAACGCCGGGCGGCATCGCTTCGCTCGGCGCCAGCCTGAGCACGCAGATTACGGCGGGGCTGATCGTCGCCGCCTTGCTCGCAATGCAGGCAATGGCCTATTACTTTGCCGTCGTCCGCACCTCGGCCGACAGCCAGCGCGCAACGCCGGCACG
The DNA here is from genome assembly GCA_017990155.1 of Propionivibrio sp. Classification (GTDB taxonomy): domain Bacteria; phylum Pseudomonadota; class Gammaproteobacteria; order Burkholderiales; family Rhodocyclaceae; genus Propionivibrio. The sequence continues at coordinate 20,279 of JAGNOM010000003.1, forward strand.
CAAGACCTGGCGCTGGCTGATCTTCGTCCTGCTCTTCGCCACCGTCGGCGAGCGCGTGGCGTTCGCCTACAGTTCGGCGACCAACTACCAGCCGATCTTGTTCGCCAGCGAGCGCTATCCGTTCTATCTCCCGCTCTCGATGCGCAAGGTCGCCAAGGCACTGGGCATCAAGGAACAGCCGCGCGGCGAAGGCAGTATCGACGTCGCCACGGGCTCGCTCAACTACCCGCTGTCACCGCTCGTGATCGACAAGCCGGCACGCTCGCCCAATGTCGTCTGGCTAGTCGCCGAATCGCTGCGCTTTGACATGCTCGACGCGAAGATCATGCCGCAGACCTGGCAGTTCTCGGAACAGGCGATGCGGCTGGAGAAACACTACAGCGGCGGCAACCTGACGCAGATGGGCGTCTTCTCGATGTTCTACGGGCTGTACAGCACCTACTGGTTCCCGATGCTCGACAACCGCCGTTCGCCTCTGGTGATGGACGTGATGCAGCAGCAAAACTACCAGTTCGGCCTCTACACCAGCCAGCGCTTCACCTTCCCGGCCTTCGACAAGACGGTCTTCGCGAAAATGAACCCGGCCGACATGCACGAGCGCCAGGGCGGCGCCGATCCGTGGCAGCGCGATGAGATCAACATCGGCGAGATGCTCGACTTCATCGACCGGCGCGATGCAAAGCGCCCGTTCATGACCTACATGTTCTTCGAGTCGACGCACGCCAACTACGACTTCCCGCCCGAGTCGGCGATCGCCAAGCCCTATCTCGAAGATCTCAACTACATCACCGCCGATTTCAAGGCGCAGATCGGCGAGATCAAGAACCGCTACATCAACGCCGCGCACCACGTCGATTCGCAAATCGGTCGCGTGATCAAGCACCTGCGGGAGCAAGAGCTGCTCGACGACACCATCGTCATCGTGCTCGGCGACCACGGTGAGGAATTCATGGAACGCGGACGCTGGGGCCATAGCGCCGAGTTCAACCGCTTCCAGACGAGCACGCCAGCGGTGATTTACGTTCCCGGCCAGCAGCCACGCGTCGTCACCGGCATCACCAGCCACCTCGACATTCCAGCGACGCTGATGCCGCTGCTCGGCGTGCGCAATCCAGCGTCCGACTACTCGCTCGGCCAGAACCTGCTCGACCCGGCGTACCACCGCGACTACGCGGTCGCCGGCGACTGGAACCGCGTCGCCTACCTCGGCGAGGACTTCAAGGTCGCCTTCCCGGTGAACACCGCCGGCGCGGTCAAGAGCGAAGCCACCGACGGCGACGACCGCCCGCTGCCGGACCACACCGACGCCAAGGTCGCGATCCGGCCGGTGATGGTGGAGATGATGAAGAACCTGACGCGGTTCAACAAACGCGCTCTATGATCACGCAGTCTTCAACAAACCAATTGGTTAGATAAGAAAAACTCATGGACACGAAAAAACCTGTGGAACTGCCGTTTTCGGCCAAGTACGACCGCACGCATTCCGAGCAATATTTGCGCAAACACAACGACGGACTGGCTCGACGCTTCTCCCACCTGCGCGACACGCAACTCGCGCGCAAGGCGCTGAAGCTGGCCGGCGATCCGAAAAACGTGCTCGACTTGCCGTGCGGCGCAGGGCGATTCTGGCCGGTCCTGCTGGAGAATTCCGAGCGCAAGCTGATTGCGGCGGACAATTCGGCCGACATGCTGGCCGTCGCATCGCGCGCCAATCCTGAAGCAATGCGCCGCGGCATCAGGCTACTTCAGACATCGGCCTTCGCCATCGACCTGCCGGACCAATCGACCGACTGCATTTTCAGCATGCGCCTCATGCATCACATCGGCAAAGCCGAGGACCGCGCGACGATGTTGCGTGAATTCCACCGCGTGACGCGCAACAGCGTAATCCTCTCGCTCTGGGTCGAGGGCAATTTCAAGGCCTGGCGCCGCCGCCGACTTGAGGCGCACCGCAGCCACACCCGCGCGGACGGCTATCAGAACCGCTTCCTGATTCCGGCACGCCAGATCGAGCACGAGTTCTCGGCCGCTGGCTTTGACGTTCGCGGCCACTACGATTTCCTGCCCAGTTACGCGATGTGGCGCGTTTATGTCCTTGAAAAGAAACCTCAGCGCTGAACCGGCCACCAGCCGATGCTCCACACGACGGAGCGCATCAACCCACTCGCAAGAAAACGACGACGGACTCCCGAATGCCCATGAACACTTCCACGCAATCGTCCCTGCCCTTCGAAGACTGGCTGATCCGCGCCGCGCTGATCCTGCTTGGATCCGCCAGCGTGATCCTCTTCATCGGCCAGTACACCGACCTCGATCTCACGATCGCCGATTTCTACTTCGACGCCAACAAGGGCGTCTTCCCCTGGGACCGCACCTGGTTCGGGCGCGATCTGATGCACGGCTACGTGAAGAACGTCATCGTCTGGGTCGGCTACCTGATCATCGGCGCGACACTGATCGACGTGCTCGTTCCGATCAAACGCTTGACCTCGATCGGACGCGCGCGGCTGCGCATCGTCGCGCTGTCCGCCGTTCTGGAGCCGCTGTTGATCACGACGCTCAAGCAGTCGTCGAACATGCACTGCCCGTGGGGCGTTGATCGCTTCGGCGGCAGCCATCCCTTCCTGCGCCTGCTCGACGTGGTGCCCGAGGCCTGGTCGGCCGGCCATTGCTTTCCCGCGGGCCATGCCAGTACGGCGATGTGGCTCTCGGCGCTGGCGGTGCTGTGGCTGCCAAACAATCCGCGCCGCGCGGCGCTGGTTTTCCTTGCCGGCATCGGCGCCGGTTTCACGCTCGGATGGGTACAACAGATGCGCGGCCAGCATTTCCTGACGCATACGCTGTGGACGGCGTGGCTTTCGAGCGCGGTCATCGTCGCGCTGATCGCTGTTTTTTCGCGGCAATTGAAGGCAACGTCCGCCGCTGGAACGCAGGAAATAGGGCAAATCGCTGGCGCCACGAGTTTTCTGCGTGCCTTAAGACGCTGTTAAGACTGAATTTCTAACATGGACCCATCCTCAACAGCGATGGGTCCAACATGCAAGCCGCCAAGACAGCAAACCCGCCCGACCAGGCCTACGGCCGGATCAGCCAGCTGACGCCACGCCTCAACGCAGTCCATCTCGAAACCGAATCGCCGCGCCGCAGAGAAGCCGAGCAGTTTGTCCGGTCCGTGTTCAGCAAGCGCTACAAGGCCCATGTCTCCGTATTCGCCCCGCGTTTGCTGATGCTGGAACAAGGCCGGCGAACCATCGCCGTGGCCGGCTGGCGCGGTGCCGATGCCGAACCCTTGTTCCTCGAAAACTATCTGGACGCACCGATCGAGACGATCCTGCGCACGCAAACCGGGCAGGATCTTGCCCGCGAACGGATTGTGGAAGTCGGCAATCTCGCGTCGGAAAAGCCCGGTGGCAGCCTGCAGGTGATCCTGAATCTCGCGCGTCATCTCGACGAATCCGGCTACGAGTGGGTGGTCTTCACCGCTACACAGGAGTTGATCGGCATCTTCACCAAACTGGGCTTGCCGCTCCTGGCGTTGGCCAAGGCCGACCCGGCACGCCTCGGCAGCGCAGCTGACGACTGGGGGAGCTACTACGACTCCACCCCGGTCGTCGTCGCCGGACGCATTCGCATCGCGCTGGAACGCTTTGGGAGCGCAGCATGATTCGAGACGTCCTCTTCGATGCGCTGGCATCGCGCCCGGACGACTCGATCGTGTTTCGCGGAGCAACCGCCGACTGGAGCGCGCTGGCCGTCCGCGTGGAAGTCGAGCGCCTGGCCGCTCGGCTCCTTGGCAAGCACGTCGTCGCCCTGCTGGCTGACAACTCGCCGGAGTGGGCGCTCACCGATCTCGCCGCGCTGCGCGCAGGCACCGCACTCTTGCCGCTGCCAGCTTTCTTCACCCCAGCGCAGTTGCAGCATGCGCTGAACCAGAGCGGCGCAGATCTCATCGTCACCGACCAGCCCGAACGCATCGCGGCGCTCGATATCGGTTTCTCCACGATGCGGAGCGAAGGCAGCCTGCACTGGATGACGCGAACCGTGTCGCCGGTCGCGCTCCCCGAAGGCACGGCGAAGATCTCCTATACCTCGGGCAGCACCGGCACGCCGAAAGGCGTTTGCCTGACAGCGGAAGGCTTGATCGATACGGCTCGCGCCGTGAAGTCGCGACTCCACGATCTCGCGATCGAACGCCATCTGGCCGTTCTGCCGCTCGCGCTGCTGCTTGAGAACAGCGCCGGAGTTTATGCACCGCTGTTGCGCGGCGCCGAGATTCATCTGCCGCCGCTGGCGAGCCTCGGCTGGCAGGGCATGAGCGGCTTCGCGCCGAACGTACTACACGCGGCGGTCGCGGAACACCGGCCGAATAGCCTGATTCTGGTCCCGGAGTTGCTGAAAGCCTGGCTGCTTTATCTCGGCAAAAGCGGCCTGCAAGCGCCGCCCGGCCTCGCCTACGTCGCCGTCGGCGGTTCGCGCGTCGAACACGCCATGTTGATCCAGGCGCGACGGCTCGGCATTCCTGCCTATCAGGGTTACGGCCTCACCGAATGCGGTTCGGTCGTCAGCCTCAACCGTCCCGGCGACGATGGGAACGATGTCGGGCGCCCACTGCCGCACGTTCGCGTCGTCATTCGACAGGACGAGGTTCATCTGAGCACGCGCGCCTTTCTCGGTTATCTGGGCCATCGAGGGATCGAGGCTGCGAACACGCAAGCGTCTTTTCCCACCGGTGATCTCGGCTACTTCGGCGAGGACGGCCATCTCAATTTGTCCGGCCGACGCAAGAACCTCCTGATCACCTCCTTCGGTCGCAACATTTCACCGGAGTGGGTCGAATCGACGCTCGTTGCGCAGCCGGAGATCGTACAAGCGATCGTCACCGGTGATGCGCGCGACGTGCTCTCGGCGATGGTCGTGCCCTTCCCCGGCATCAACCGCGACCAGATGGCCGCCGCCATCGCCCGTGCCAACGCCCAGTTGCCCGATTACGCACGCATCGGCCACTGGATCGACGCTGCCCCTTTCACGCTCCAGAACGGACTCGCGACCGGCAACGGCCGCCCGGTCCGTTCCGCAATTCTCGATCACTACGCCGCACCAATCGCGGCGCTTTACCACGATACCCAGGATGAGGAAAACACCCATGTCGTTCTATGAAACACTGGCCGCCGAGACGGCCGAAGCCCGCAACTACCTGCTCTCGTCGCCCATCGTCGCCGACTGCCTGCGCGGCGAAGTCAGCCTGCCGAGCTATCTTGCCTTTCTCGGCCAAGCCTTCCACCACGTGCGCCATACGACGCCGCTTCTGATGTCGCTGGGCGGCCGGCTGCCGGAACGCCTCGCCTGGATGCGTCGCGCAGTCGCCGAGTACATCGAGGAGGAGATCGGTCACGAGGAATGGATTCTCAATGACATCGCGGCGGCCGGCGGCGACGCCGAAGCGGTGCGCGCAAGCCGTCCCGGTCTGCCAGCTGAAGTCATGGTCGCCTACGCCTACGATCTCGTCGCGCGCGGCAACCCCGCGGCCTTCTTCGGCATGGTCTTCGTGCTCGAAGGGACGAGCGTCGCGCTGGCGTTGCAGGCGGCCGACCGCATCCAGCAGACATTGGGCTTGCCCGACACGGCCATCTCCTACCTGCGCTCGCACGGTACGCTCGATCAGGAACACACCAAGCATCTCGCTTCGCTGCTTGAAAAGATGACGCCGGAAGACCAGGCCGACGTGGTGCATGCGGC
>JAGNOM010000390.1 GCA_017990155.1 Propionivibrio sp.
GTCGCGCCCACGGCCTCAAGCACCAAAAAGGACGCCGCGCCAAAAGCGGTATTGGCGACGCGCATTTCGGACCACTTGCGGAAACTGTGCGGCGTGAAACGCAACGCGTAGTCTTCAAGCGTCTCACTGGCCACCCAACTGTTGTAGTCGCGCCGGATCTTCACCACGCGCTGCAGCGGCTCGGCGGGAGATTCGGCGGAGGGTAGGGTGTTCATGGCGGATTTTGGACGATGCCTGATTTCGATATCAGGTGCAGTCAGCAAAATCGGTGCCAGCGGCGCGCAGGCCGGTGGCTATATCTCGGTTGACCGCCGTCGCTCGACCGATCCGCTGACCGCCCGGTCGTCAGGCGAGCCGGTCGATCTTCGCCGCGGCATCCTCAAGGTGCTGAATGAGCGCAGCGCTGCATGGCTTCCACTGCTCGGAGAAAACGCGGCTTTCGTTCGCCAGGCGGGCAACAAAGGTTCTCGCCAGCGAAAGTGCCTGGCGCCATGATTCCGGCGGGATGCTCGGGTGAAATTGGACGGGTGGCAGCCGATCGGGAACTTCGCCGCTGTTGCGCGGCGCGAACGCCATCGGCAGCATGTCGTAGGCGGGGGCCAACGTATAGGGGCGTCCTGTTTCGTTGATGAAGGAGAGATTGCCGTGGTGCATGTCGGTGTTGCCGATCAGCGTACCGAAGGCATACAGCAGCGCCGCGTCGGTCGCCGCTTCGACGGTGACGATCCCGCGAGACGCAAGTTTTGCCACCAGCACCGGCCAGGGCGAGTTGGCCTCGCCGACAAACTCGGCTTCGACAGCGGCGAGCGAGTGCAGTCCGCGCCGGCCGAATGGTCCGACGCGATCGAATCGCTCGACTTCCAGGAAGCGTCGGCCATCGCGGTCGATCAGCCTTGAGCGGACGGCTGGCTGGCCGGCTTCGCCCAGTACCTGCGACGCAACGTGTTCGGCCGCGAGCAGATCGCGCCAGCGGCGGCGGTGAACTTCACAAGGACGTGACGATCGGTGAAAGCGACGAACTTCGGTTGCTCGCCGCCGGCTGAAGATCCGGGCAGGTCGCCACGCTCAGCCGCCTCGGCGAGCGCCGGATACTGTTCGGTGGCAACCGATGCAGGCCGGGGGGCGTCGATGAAATGGGCGCGCGCAATGTCGCCGAGCAGGAGATTCCCGACCACGTCGTCACCATGTGCCAGCAGCGCGCGCAGCGCATGCGTGTCCGTCCATTCCGATAAACGGGGCGGCAGGCCCAACGCGCCGGCGTGGCGCTCGGCATGGATACGACCGAGGAAACCCTGCGGACGCATGTCGATCAGCCACCAGTGCAGGCCGTCACTATGGCGTACCAGGCCATCATCCTGCTGCATCACGAACCCGTCGGGCCGTATCGGCACCAGGACACCCAAGCGACCAAGCGCGCCGTCAGCAGAGACGCGATATACGGGAATCGCACCCAGTCCGCGCACCGAGTCGCGCAAGGCATATTGAATGGATCGTCCGGCACCGATGCGCACGATCTCGTCGCCCAGCGCAGTGATTGCACGCGATACCATCGGCTGACTTGTTTCAAATTTATCAGCGAGTTGTCGCGCCGTCTGCGGCCCCTGGCTCAGGCAAAGGCGAAGATGATCAGAGTAAGCCGTCATGCGATTGAATAGGATTATGAATAGATTTTTGAATAGCATATCGGCTGCTCGTGTTTTGGCATCCTTGTTTTAGCACTACGCAGGGCAATCGCATGAATGCCGTACGCATCAACCCCTCCCCTTTTCAAGGGGGAGGTCAGGAGGGGATGGGGTTTTCTGCGCGGGTATTTCGTCGATCAAACCGCCGTTCACGCCCCATCCCTCCCTTTGACGGGGAGGGAGAGGCCGTTCATGCGATCGCCCTGCAGCGCTACGGAAGTCGACCGTGCTCTGAACGAATCGGGTAATGCGGAAAAACAAAGCTTCCTTCAAGCCACCCGATCATCCACGGCACGCACGTGGAGCGGTTCTCGCTTAAAAACCGGGACTCAAGGTTCGCGGCCTTCGCCCACTTCCTCAAAAGTTCGTCCGTCGCGGATGTGATAGATGCGCTTGAAGGTGGGCAGGATTTTCTCGTCGTGGGTGACGACGATGATCGCCGTCTGATGCTGGGCCGCCATGCGATTGAGGATGCGCATGACACCGAGCGCGCGTTCGCTGTCGAGTGGGGCGGTGGGTTCGTCGGCGAGAACGACCGGCGGCTGATTGGCCAGCGCCCGGGCGATGGAAACACGTTGTTGTTCGCCGCCCGAGAGGCTTGAAGGCTGAGCTCCGGCGCGGTGCTGGACATCGAGGTCGGTCAGCAGTTGGAGTGCCCGGCTTCGCGCCTTGTCGTTGGCTACGCCAGCCAGCATGGGGAGGAGGGCGACATTGTCGGTAACGTTGAGAAACGGGATCAGGTAGGGCGCTTGAAAAACAAAGCCGATGTGGTCGCGGCGCAGGGCGCGCAGGTCGCGGTTCAGCCAGCCGTTGTCGTAGATCGGCTGACTGCCGAGCCACATTTTTCCGGCCGTCGGTTCGATCACGGCACCCAGGCACTTGAGCAGCGTGCTTTTTCCGGAGCCGCTGGGGCCGACGAGACCGACGACTTCACCGGGCGCGACAACCATGTTCACGTCGCGCAATGCGTCGACGGCGGTATCGCCTTCGCCGTAGCGCTTGCGCAATCCCTCGATGCGAATGCCGAGGCCGCTGCCGTGGGCCGATGGGTTCATTCTTCAGCCTCCGATGTCATCCGCCGATGGCCGTTGCCGGGTCCGCCTTGAGCGCGACGCGGATGGCCAGAGTGCTTGCGATCGAGCAGATCAGCATGACCAGCACGAAGCCGCGCACGGCATCGCCCGGTTCCAGCAGAACGTATTTAGGAAAGATCGGTGCCCAGGCCGTGGCGACGGTCTTGCCGACCATGAAGCCGATCAGGCCGAGTCCGAGCGACTGTTGCAGGATCATCCCGGCGATCGTGCGGTCACGCGTGCCGATCAGCTTGAGCA
>JAGNOM010000091.1 GCA_017990155.1 Propionivibrio sp.
CACCTAGCGAAGATTCTCGCCACGGGGTTGGGGCTGTGGGCACTCGCGATGGGTTTGCTCGTCGCGGTACAGGGAGTGGACGGCACGCTGACCCAGATGGGCTGGTTCTTCACCAAGGCCGCGCTGTTGACCTTCGGTGGCGCCTACGCGGTGCTGCCCTACGTGTACCAGGGCGCGGTGGAACACCACCAGTGGCTCTCGGGTGCGCAGATGATCGATGGCCTGGCCTTGGGCGAAACCACCCCGGGGCCGCTGATCATGGTGGTGGCCTTCGTGGGCTTCGTTGGCGGCTGGCTCAAGCAGGTGCTGGGGCCTGACGCCTTGTTCCTTGGCGGTGCATTGGCTGCCGCCGTGGTGACCTTCTTTACCTTCCTGCCATCCTTCGTGTTCATCTTGGCGGGTGGCCCGGCCATTGAGGCCACGCACGGCAAGCTCGGCTTCACCGCACCGCTGTCGGCGATCACGGCGGCCGTCGTGGGCGTCATTCTCAACCTAGCGCTGTTCTTTGCGTATCACGTGTTGTGGCCCCAGGGCTCCAGCGGCACCTTCGACTGGATGTCGGCCCTGATCGCATTGGGCGCGGCGGTGGCGCTGTTTCAATTCAAGCTGGGCGTGATGCCGCTGCTGGGTGCGTGCGCCGTCATCGGCCTGGCGGTCACCTTGCTGCGTCCACTGACGGCTTGAAAGCAACCTGAAGGAGTATCGCTATGAAATGGGTCACCCGCGAACGTCCGAAGATCGACCGCATTGCCTGCCCCTGGTTGATCCTGCGGTTCATCGACCGCGACGCAGAGTTCCTCTATGTGCCAGCATCGGACGTGCTGGACGTGGCGGCCGAGACCGGTGCCACGCCCTACGACGTCCCCGGCGTAGAGATGAGCCACGTCCGCGAGCTGTGCAGCTTCGATGCCTTCCTGGCGAAGTTCCGCCTCGACGATCCGGCCCTCACTCAGCTGGCCGACATCGTGCGCGGCGCCGACACCTCGCGTCTGGATCTCGCGCCGCAGTCGGCCGGTCTCTACGCGATCTCGCTCGGCCTGTCGCGTGTGTTTTCGGACGACCACGAGATGCTGCGCCACGGCCTGGTGATGTACGACGCGCTCTTTGCCTGGTGCCGAGAAGGCCAAGCCGAGACGCACAACTGGCCGCCGCAGATGACCCTCTGACGTGAGGCTATTTACATCGAGCGCTTCGCGATCAAGAATCTTCAGATGAATCCTTCATCACGCGAGCGCAGGCCCGGCAGTTCTTTGGCGGACCGTGCGCGCAGGCACCTTGCAGGGGTCGCCGCTTCAGTGATCCTGGCGATCGGTGCAGCCGCCCTGATCGGCTGGCTGGTCACGGAAATCTACGTGGCGGCCGGGACGCGCGACTGAGCGCGCACCGACGCCCGCCCTCGCGCCTTGATAGGGCACGATCAAGGCTGGGCCGATTGAGCGTCAGTGCTCGTGTCGATGGTGCGTGTCGGGTACATGCTCATAAAGAAATAGCAAAGGGCGTCGGCCCCTTGCGTCACAGCAGCCCGCGCTCGGCGAAGCTCATCACGTCGTTGCCCGCGACGATCAGGTGATCTAGTACCCGCACATCGACCAGGCTCAAGGCCGTCTTCAACGTGGAGGTAAGCGCCTCGTCGGCCCGCGACGGCTCAGCGACGCCCGAAGGATGGTTATGGCAAAAAATCGCCGCCGCGGCATTGAACGCCAGCGATTCCTTGACCACCTCGCGTGGATACACCGAAGCCTGACTCACCGTGCCCCGGAACAGCTCGACGTATTCGATCAGGCGGTTCTGCGCATCGAGCATCAGCACCGCGAACACCTCGTGCTCCAGCGCACCCAGCTTGACCCGCAAGAAGTCCCGCACCGCCTGAGGCGACGTCAGCACCTCACGCCCGCGCAGTTGCGCACCCAGCAGCCGCTGCGCGGCCTGCAGCACCTCGTCGGCGTTCGCCGGACGGTACTCACCCGTGACATCGCGAACGAGAAGGGAAGATTCGATGGAAAGAGAAAGCTGCGACATGGTCTGCTCCGGTCTGTAGCGGGCGGAATTGCCCGAGACCGGCCCCAGCACGCTGCAGCGCAGGTGTCATGGTTCGCAGACGGCCGCTAGGACGCAAGCGACCAACCGCAGGGCAGGGCGCGCAGACCTTGACAGCGAGAACAGCGTGGTACGTTGAAGGGAGCAGCAAGTCAACCCCACCACCTCACTGCACTATCCCAGGGCAAGCCCAGCGCGCAGGCCGGGAACGCAGAGACGGCCGGAGGCGTGAAGGATCGAAGCCGACAGGCCGAGACAGGCAACGCCTGGCTTGGGGTATCGCCCGAGAGCCTGACGGCGCTATGCGCCGGCACGCCAAGCCACATCCAGTACCGCTTCAGATTAGTCGACGAATTGATCCGATGCTGCCGTGGCGCAATGTGGCAAAAAAGCCTTAAACCGGTCATATCGGGCGAGCGCACGAATCCTTGAGGTCGTTCGAAATACGCCGATATATGTTGCCAGCACCTGATAGAAGGCGGATAATCTACGCTATTTCACGTTGCGAGCAACTAGAATGCCCGAGGTGGTTTCCATCCAATTTACGCAAGATCAAGCGCGCACGCTCACAGGTGTGTCGGTTGAGACCGTGCGCCATTGGCGAAAAACAGTCCCCTACCTCTCCTCAAAGACCGGCAAGGCTGCCCGATTCACCTTTGCTGAACTTCTCGGGCTGGCCGTCGCGCACGAACTGGTTCATTCCTTCGGCGTCCACATTGCAACATTGAGCACGAGCATCGACGAACTCTTTCGAATGCTGGCTACCAATGGCCCAGCTTCATTGGAGGGGACGGTTGTCTTCATCACGGCGACAGAGGTAACCTTTCACGAAATGGAAGCCGATGGCCTCAGCAAGGTGCCAGAGAAGTCGGCGTTCATGGTGCCGTTGGCACCGTTGATGACCGGGATTCAGCGGCACATGCTGCCTGCCATGCCCAGCGTAAGCCAGAAGACACTGCCATTTCCTCCTGAAGTTGTTCGGAGCCGGGCATGAGCGGCGCATCTCTCCAGCAAGTGCTGGAGGCCACGGGCTACTTCCCGGATGGGAAAGCCGCGACCGGTTTGCACCTGGGGCAGGACGCGCGGAACTTGCGTCGCGGCCGGAATTTTGTCCCGGACGCACTTTGGCGCAGCCCCTCGGCGCTGACGGTTTATTTCAAGTTCGAGGAAGTTCAGCCTGCTGAGGAACTCGTTAGCAAATGGCGCCGAGAGGTCTGGAACGAAGGCTTCGCGCCGCTGCTGTGGGTGGTCTCGCCCGAACGCATCGACCTGTACAACGGCTTCGGGACGCCGGTTCAGAAAGGGGATGCCCAGAAGCATTTGCTCCGCACCTTCGAGAACATCGAGGCTTCTCTGATTGAACTGGATGTGCTGGCAGGACGCCTGTCGATAGAGACCGGGCAGTTCTGGGCACAGGCGACCGCGGTTGATCGCAAGACCAGCGTCGATCAAAAGTTGTTATCCGATCTAGCGGCCCTGGAGCGCGATCTCGTGAAGGCGAATCTCGCCCGCAGCGCCGCGCAGGCCGTGATCGGGCGCGTGATCTTCACCCAGTACCTGATCGATCGCGAAATCGTCAGCACTACGCATCTGAAGAGACTGTGCGGGCATATCGAACTGCCCCCGATCTTGCGTGACCGTGCAGCGACGGAAAAGCTTTTCAGTTGGCTCAGCCAAACCTTCAATGGCGACATGTTCCCGCCATCGTCCGTGAAGAACACGCCGGCGATCGGCTACCTCACGCGTGTTGCCGACTTTTTGGAGGCCGTCGATCCTGAAAGCGGGCAGCGAAGCTTCTTTCCCTATCAGTTCGACATCATCCCAGTCGAACTGATTAGTTCGATTTACGAGCAATTTGCGCATGCCGTGCCGCCGACTGTAGCTCGCCGGCCGACCGAGGCCCGCAAGAATGGCGTGCACTACACGCGCCTGTCTGCGGTCTCGCTGGTCCTCGATGAAGTCATGGATGGACTGACGGGCAAGGAGTCCGTGCTGGATTTGACTTGCGGCTCGGGCGTGTTCCTCGTCGAGTCCCTGCGCCGCCTGGTGCATCTGCGCGCGGGCGGTCAGCCACCGTCGCGCAACCTGATCCGGACGACCCTCTATGAGCAGGTCTACGGTGTAGACATCAGCGAATCTGCCATTCGGGTGGCCGCCTTCAGTCTTTACCTGGCTGCACTCGAACTCGATCCCGATCCGCAACCACCGCACTCGCTGAAGTTTCAACCGCTGATTGGCAAGACGCTGCTCATCGGGGATGCCCGCACCGTCGAGCAGGAGGGCGATGGCCAAGAGGTCTTGACGACAGCTACTGGTTTGAAGCAGTTCGATTTGATCGTGGGCAATCCGCCCTGGAGCTTCAAGGGTCTCAAGGGCACGCAGGCGCGGCGCAAGACACGCACCGCTGGCGTTCCTGCGCAGCCGCGCGGCGAGGGTCTCGATTTCGTGTTGCGCGCGGCCGAGTTCTCGCACGAGAAGACCCGCTTCGGCGTCATTCTCAGTGCGATGCCGTTCTTCAGCCGCAGTGGCACAGGCATGGCGGCGGCCCAACATGTCATGCGGCTTCTTGCGCCGGTCACGCTGGTCAATCTGTCGAATCTATGCAACTGGCTTTTCGCCACGGCCGCCATGCCTGCGGTCGTGCTGTTTGCACGCCATCGGCCTCAACGGTCGGATCAGGTGACGATCGTCCAGATTCCATGGACGGCCAGCGGTGCAAGAACGCACTCGTTCGAGGTGTCGCCCAGCGACATCATAAAACTATCGCAGGCTGAGATCGAGAAGCAGCCGCTCAAGTTGAAAGCGGCAGCGGTTGGTCGTCGGCGCGATCTCTTGCTGCTCGACACGCTTTGTGCTGAGCACGCGGGATTGGGGAAGCAACTGGCGGCGCTCAAAGCCAAGTTCTCGGATGGGCTGACGCATGGCCTGGCGGTCAACCAAACCATGGATGCGCGTGCACTCAAGGGATTGGAAATCCTTCAAGCCTCGGATATTCGTTCCTTCTACATTCCGGATGACTTGGACCTTTTCACACAAGCAAAGGCTCAGCGACCTCGGACCAGAGAGATCTACCGGGCACCTCTCGTCGTCGTCAAAGAAATGATGGGCAGCAATGCCCGCGTAGCGGTTGCGGTTGCTGAAAGGGACCTTGTGTTCACGGATGCGTATTTCGCTGCATCCTTGCCGACGTCACATACGCAATCCGCACATTTGTTGGCGGCAATCCTTGGGTCGTCACTGGCATCCTGGTTCTTTCTGATGACCTCTTCGGAGTTCGGAATATGGAAGCGAAAGCTGCTCATCAGTGACGTTGTTTCCATGCCTGTCCCAGACTTGAAGCAGGCCGTCAAATCTGAAGCCGGCAAGCAACTGTTGCAGATCGAAAAAGGATTGCGCACGCCTGCGATTGAAGCGACAGACTGGGCACTCCTCGATGAGGCGGTTTTCGACCTTTACGACATCGACGAGGTTGACCGCGTCGTTGTTCGGAGCGGGTTGTTCCGTGCCAGTTGGCAATGGCAGGCCGGGCAGTTGACTTCCGTTGCTCCCGCCGATATTCAAACGGACATCACTTCGTACGCGGAAGTCTTCATGTCGGTCATCAGTGGCTGGCTTTCTGCGCGCAACAAGCGCCACATGCGCGCCGAGGTGTTTGACCTGCCGATGCGCGATGCGCTCAGAGTCGTCCGCTTCGTTCTCGAAGACGGACCCGGCAACGCGACGGTGGATGTGGTGAAGCCCCAAGGTGAACTGAACGACATCCTTGCCAGCATCGGCAAGCGCCTGAAGGTGAAGCTTGCCACTGCGCTAAGCGGCGAACGCGAACTGCGCATCCATGGGCGCAATGAAGTCGTGATCATCAAGCCGGCGGCACGGCGCTACTGGATGGGCGTATCAGCCCTGGAGGATGCGGATGCAGTGGTCGCCGAAAGCTTCGTAGGAGGCAATGCTTGAGAATCCCTTATGAAGCGTCGGCCCCCTTGGGAAGGGAGTTCATCGAGCTGGCCCCCGAGGTTATTGCAGCGATCCTCCTCACCCTGTTCGTTGGCTGGGGCCGGGCTCGTGGCTTCGTGGATGTCAACGCCGATGCGTGGGAGGTTCCAATGACCGAACGCTTGCGCGACGGCATGCGCGGCGACCTAAAAACGAAGGGCCACCCATGGGGAAAAATGTTGATAATTTTGCCTGGAACGGAATCCAGATCCGAAAATGACATCCTAATTCCCGATGGGCGAACCGACATCCCTCTGATGGTGATTGAAGTGTTCCTGCGAACAGGGGAACACGACCCGCATGCGATCATCGAATGCAAACGGATCGCTGGTTCGGATACGAATCTGTGTCGCGAATACGTCGTGGAGGGTATGGATAGATTTCGCACTGGGAAGTATGGAAACAACCACGCCGTGGGCTTCATGGTCGGTTACCTGCTCTCCGGCGCTGACAGCGAGGCGGCGGACGGGGTCAATAAATACTTGACGCGCACCGCTCGTAAAGTGGAGCATCTGGCACTTTCCGATATTTGCAATGAAATATCGAGCTGGACGAGCCAGCACGCACGAAGCGCCCCGTCATCGCCGGTTCGTCTGCATCATGCCTTTCTCGAACTTGCAGCCACTGCCATTTGATCGTCCCTGCAGATCGGCTGGAAACAACCGTTAGTTGTTATAGCCAAATTATCCTGATAAGCACCACGTCGGGACGCAATGACCTAAGCCGTTTCATGCCTCGCTTGCAGTCTTGTCCGACACACAGCCGTCGCACTCGAACCAGACAGCCAGCTTTACCACCTCATCAAAGGCCCGCTGCAACTGATCCTTCGATGCAAAAACGGTTGGCTCGATCAACCAACCATCGTGTTCCGAAGACAAGCGGCTTCGTTCGGACTCATTCACAAAGAACGGGGTCGGAAATTTCTTCAGGCTCTCGCGACTGTGCGTGGCACGTGACTGAGTGATCGTTCCTGCGTGCTGGCTGTCATTGCGAGCCATGACAATCTGCTCAAGCAATTTCAGATCGGCCGGGCAGTTCGCCCAATCGACATGCAAGAAACGCTCGAAACATGTCTGGTAACCATGGATGAAGCCCTTGCGAAAGACCTGCTTGAATTCCTTTTCGCCGAGCTGCTCCCGAAAGCTCAATCCAACTTTACGCTCATGCGCCTGAAAGAACGCCTTCAAGCTCTCGGAGAGCATCGAGAGGCAGGTCTGTCCGACCACATCCAGGCCGGCAGTCGCGTTGTTGTACTCGGACATGAAGGCCGGCTCGTCCGACATGCTGTCGTCCCAGGGCGGCGGCACGTAAGGCGGTTCTTCGGCCCTGATTCGATGAATCGTTTCCTCGAAGGGCTTGACCGCCTCCTCGAAGAAATAGCGGATGAAATTCGTCCGCTCGCTGAGAAAGAAATGCACGTCCATGCAAGACCTCAAACAACAGGTTCCAACATGACTGAGGGTTGGCGCACGGGCGGCACGCTGCGTACGCTGGCGCTGATGCCGGCCGTCATTTTTGGCTTGGGCGCCTTTTTGACCGTCACGACGGGCACGATGGATTCGTCCTCGGAACTAGCGCGTTCCTCGCGCAGCCGATCCAGATGATCTGCCCACTGCTGGAGCATCGCGCGCCGCTCATCTTGGTAGGCGTGGCGGTTGTAGGCCGCACGCACGGCATTCGCTGGCACGTGCGCGAGGCAGTGTTCGATCACGTCGATGTTGCCGCCGAGGCTGTTGAAGTGGGTGCTGAACGACGCTCGCATGCCGTGCGGCGTTCCTTCCCCGCTGAAGCCCAGTCGCTCCATCAAGGCGTTCAGGCTGCGATTGGCCATTGGCCGACGCGGGTCCACGCGGTTGGGGAACAGGTGTTCCCTGTTTGCGGGCACAAGCTCCCGCAAACGTGTGAGCAGCGCAACTGCCTGTGTAGACAGCGGTATCCAATGGGCGCGCTTGGCCTTCATTCGCTCGGCAGGAATCTCCCATTGCGCGCCTTCCAGATTCACTTCATCCCATTGGCCCTCGATGACTTCGGCTTTGCGGCAGGCGGTCAGAAGCACCAGCAGCATCGCGATGCGCGTTTCCTCGTTGATCCTGCCGGTGCCATCCAGCGTCCGCAGAAAGACACCGATCTGCTTTTCGGACAGGGCAGGGTGGTTGGTCTGGGTGCGCTTCTTCATCACGCGCACGGGTGGCACCGGATTGTTCTCGATTAGTCCCGAATCGATGGCGTACTCGAAGATGCCCCACAAGTGATTGCGCAGGTTGCGTGCGACCTCCGGCGCGCGTTGCTCGACCACCTTCAACTGCGCGGTCAGTTCGAGCCGCGTGATGCTGCCGATCGCTCGATTCTTCAGTGTCGGCAGCAAGTCATTGTCGATCTCGCGGTTGCGCTGCTTCACCGTAGACGCTCGCAGGTCTGCCGACGTCGCTGTATTCCAGTCCGACACGATGGCAGAGAACGTTCCTTTGACTCGTTCCAACTGCTCTTGCGCTTGTGCGATCTCCTTGTCTTGCTGTGCCTGCAAGGGGGTGGTGCCTTGGGCTACCAACAGCCGTGCCTCTGCATGGAGGCCACGTGCATCCGCCAAGCTGACTTCCGGAAAGGCGCCCAGTGCGCGTTTACCTTCGACGCCGTTGATGCGGAACTTGTAGCGCCACAGCTTCGAGCCATTGGGCTGGACGAGCAGGTAGAGCCCGCCGCTATCCGCAAGCTTGTAGGGGCGCTCCTGGGGCTTGGCTGTCTTGATCTTGACGGTAGTGAGCATTGGGGGCCTTTTGATTGGCGAGGCCCCCAATGAGGCCCCCAAATGGTCGCGCTGTCAAGAAAAATCCTTAGATCGCTTGAGACATAGATGGACGATAAGTCATTGTCGTTATTGATATTTTCGTGCCTTCTGAGAATTTGTGAGATCGCATGAAACACCAATGCATACTTCAGGTGGCAATTTGCATGGTTTTTGGCCTTTAGCCCTTATCCATTAAGCGCTATTAGCTATCAATAAATGAGTGATTGGTGTTGAAGGTGCTGCGCTGTCAGGCGGCGCGCACGTAGCGTACAAAG
>JAGNOM010000092.1 GCA_017990155.1 Propionivibrio sp.
AATCCGAAGCGGCGCGCGGGATGCTGATTGGCGTGCCGCGTGCGCTGATGCCGGAAGTGGGCGCGGATGAGTATTACTGGGCGGATCTGATCGGGGCGCAGGTTGTCAATACGCATGGTCAGGTGCTGGGGACAGTGCTGGGGCTGATTGAAACATCTGCCAACGATGTGCTCAGAGTCGGCGATGCGGACGGAGCGGAGCGCTTGCTGCCTTTCGTGGCTTCGGTTGTTCTGGATGTGGACTTGAGTCGGCAGAGCATTCGCGTTGAGTGGGAAGCCGATTGGTAGGACAGATCGATCCGGATGGTGGCTTCGCAGGGCGATTGGTCGCCGATGTCGTGACGCTCTTTCCCGAAATGTTCTCCGCCCTCACGCAATCGGGTATTACCCGGCGTGCGCTGGAAGAAAAGCGGTGGAGTCTGGATTTCTGGAACCCGCGAGATTTTACGAAGGATGTCCATCGGACCGTCGATGATCGCCCTTATGGGGGCGGGCCAGGGATGGTGATGATGGCCGAGCCGCTTGAGGCGGCGATTTCGTCGGCCAAGGCCCGGCAAGTCGCCAGCGGACTTCGGAAGAGTCGCGTCGTGTACCTGTCGCCGCAAGGGGCGCCGCTGACGCATCAGCGGGTCATGCAGTTCGTGACAAGCGCGCCGACTGAAGGGTTGATACTGCTCTGCGGCCGCTATGAAGGGATTGACGAGCGTTTGATCGAGCGCTGTGTCGATGAAGAAATCTCGATCGGGGATTTTGTGCTTTCGGGCGGAGAAATCCCGGCAATGGCGCTGCTGGATGCCATTGTCAGGCAGTTGCCGGGTGTGTTGAATGACGCCGACTCGGCGGTACAGGATTCGTTTGTTGTGGGCTTGCTGGATTGCCCGCACTTTACGCGACCGGAGGTGTACGACGGTCAGCGGGTGCCGGAGGTTTTAATGTCCGGTCACCACGAGGCGATTCGTCGCTGGCGCCTGAAGCAGGCGCTGGGGCGAACGTGGCAACGACGGCCTGATGTTTTGCAAGGGCGGTCGCTGTCGAAAGAGGAAACGCAACTCCTGCAGCAGTTTCAGGAGCAATGCGGTCAGGAAAATTAAACAGGAGTCCAAAAATGAATCTGATAGCGCAACTAGAGCAAGAAGAAATCGCCCGTCTGGGCAAGACCATTCCGGCATTCGCACCGGGTGACACCGTCGTCGTGCAGGTCAAAGTCAAGGAAGGTACGCGCGAGCGTCTCCAGGCTTACGAAGGCGTCGTCATTGCCAAGCGTAACCGTGGCCTCAATTCCAGCTTCATCGTTCGCAAGATCTCGTCCGGCGAGGGCGTCGAGCGTACGTTCCAGACTTACTCGCCGCTGGTCGCTGCGATCGAAGTGAAGCGCCGTGGCGATGTTCGTCGCGCCAAGCTCTACTACCTCCGCGAGCGTTCAGGCAAGTCGGCACGTATCAAGGAAAAGCTGACGCGCAAGCAAAAGGACTGAACGTCAGTTCTTGCTGTGTGAAAGAAATGGGGCAAAGTCGAAAGACCTTGCCCCATTATCGTTTCTGCTTCCCACTCTTTGCGTCGCGGCGAGAACCCGCGCTGGCTATTCCGCTTTTTGTTTGACTTTTTCGATCAGCGCATAAGCCGAATGATTGTGAATCGATTCGAAGTTCTCCGATTCAATCACGTAAGAGTGAATGCGCGGTTCTGCGTTGAGGCGGGCGGCGACGTCGCGCACCATGTCTTCGACGAACTTGGGGTTGTCGTAGGCGCGTTCGGTGACGTGTTTCTCGTCCGGGCGCTTGAGCAGGCCGTAGAGTTCGCACGACGCTTCGGACTCGACGAGCTGAACGATCTCCTCGATCCATACCAGCTTGTTCAACCGTGCAGTCACAGTAACGTGCGAGCGCTGGTTGTGGGCGCCACGTTCCGAGATCTTCTTTGAACAGGGGCACAGGCTGGTGACCGGCACGACGACCTTGACGGTGGAAGCGATTTCACCGTGGCAGATCTCGCCGGTCAGGGTGACGTCGTAATCCATCAGGCTTTGCACGCCCGAGATGGGGGCAGCCTTGTTGATGAAGTACGGGAAATTCATCTCGATGTGCCCGGTTTCGGCTTCGAGCTTCTTGACCATGTTGCGCAGCATGCTCGGGAAGTTCTCGATGGAAATCTCGCGTTCGTGGCTGTTGAGGATTTCGACAAAGCGCGACATGTGCGTGCCTTTGAAGTTGTGCGGCAGGCTGACGTACATGTTGAAGACGGCGATGGTGTGCTGAACCCCGCCGGTCCGGTCGAGGACCCGGACCGGGTGCCGGATCGCCTTGATGCCGACGCGATTGATGGCGATTTGCCGCGTGTCGGCCGAGCTCTGGACGTCTGCCATGGAGGCGGGCTGTTGCGGGGCTTGTGGAGCGTTCATTGTGGATCCTGAGAGTGTTTTTCCGTTATGGACTATTCGTTGGCGGCGAGACGTCTGTCTGGCTCGGCAGTCGCGTGTGCTCGTGCCGATCGGACGATTCCGTCCCGGTCGAGACCGATCTCCGTGAGGAGAAGTGCCTGGTCGCCGTGGTCGATGAAGCGATCCGGGATGCCAAGGCGGACAAGGCGTGTTGCGCTGCCGATTTCTTCGAGCACGCGAGCAACTTCGGCACCGGCACCTCCGATCAATGCGTTCTCTTCGACGCTGATAAGCAATGAATGTTCCCCTGCCAGTTTGGCAATCAGCTCGCGGTCGATCGGTTTGACGAAGCGCATGTTGGCGACGGTCGCATCCAGTTCATTTGCAGCTTCAAGTGACGGCGTAAGCATGCTGCCAAACGCCAGAATCGCGATGTCCTTGCCGCTGCGGCGAACTTCTCCCTTGCCGACGGGCAGCGTCGACAGCGCCTTCTCGGTCGGCACGCCCGGTCCCGAGCCGCGAGGGTAGCGAACGGCGCTCGGGCCATCGATGCGATAGGCCGTGGTCAGCATCTTCCGGCACTCCTCTTCGTCCGATGGCGTCATCACGACCAGGTTCGGAATGCAGGTGAGATACGAGAGGTCGAAGGTGCCATGGTGCGTCGGTCCGTCGGCGCCGACCAATCCGCCGCGATCGAGCGCGAATACAACTGGCAGTTTCTGCAGCGCGACGTCGTGCAACAACTGGTCGTAGCCGCGCTGCAGGAAGGTCGAGTAGATGGCCAGCACCGGGCGCATGCCTTCGCAGGCAAGGCCGGCTGCGAAAGTCACGGCGTGCTGTTCGGCGATGCCGACGTCGAAGTAGCGCTCGGGATACTGCTCGGCAAAGCGCATCATGCCCGAACCCTCGCCCATGGCCGGGGTAATTCCGACCAGCTTGGGATCGGCCTCCGCCATGTCGCACAACCAATCGCCGAAGATCTGCGTGTAGCTCGGCTTGCCGCCGCCTTTTCCGCCTTCGATTCCCAGTTCGGGTTTGAATTTCGAAACGCCGTGGTAGAGGATCGGGTCGGCTTCGGCAAGTTTGTAGCCTTGGCCCTTCTTGGTGATGACGTGCAGGAACTGTGGCCCCTTGAGTTTCTGCAGGTTCTGCAGTGTCGGGATCAACGAGTCCAGGTCGTGGCCATCGATCGGGCCGATGTAGTTGAAGCCGAGTTCCTCGAACAGCGTGCCCGGGGTCAGCATGCCCTTCACGTGCTCTTCGACGCGATTGGCGAATTCGAGGAGTGATGGTGAGACGCCCAGCACCTTCTCCCCGGCCTTGCGGGCGGCGTTGAAGGTGCTGCCGGAGAACAGGCGTGCCAGGTACTTGTTGAGCGCGCCGACCGGCGGCGAAATCGACATGTCGTTGTCGTTGAGGATGACGAGCATGTTGGCGTCGGCAACGCCGGCATTGTTCAGCGCTTCAAAGGCCTGTCCAGCCGACATGGCGCCATCGCCGATGATGGCCACGGTATTCCGGGCTTCGCCCTTGAGTTTGGCGGCGAGCGCCATGCCCAGTGCTGCGGAGATGGACGTCGATGAGTGGCCGACGCCGAAGGTGTCGTATTGGCTCTCGCTGCGCTTCGGAAATCCCGAGACGCCGCCGTGCGTGCGCAGCTTGGCCATGCCCTCGCGCCGCCCGGTAAGCACCTTGTGCGCGTAGGTCTGGTGGCCGACGTCCCACACGAGGCGATCTTCCGGGGTGTCAAAGACGTAGTGCAGGGCGATGGTCAACTCGACCGTGCCAAGATTCGAGGAGAGGTGGCCTCCGGTTTTCGATACCGATTCGACCAGAAAGGCGCGCAGGTCCTCGGCCAGTTGCGGGAGTTGCTTGCGGTCCAGTCGGCGAAGGTCCGCCGGCGATTGGATGGTGTCGAGAAGGGGATAAGCGGTCATTTTTATACGGAGGTCCGACGTGATTCGCAGCGACCGGCCAACGACGATGGCCGATAAATCGGTTAAAACTTGCGGTGGGTGATGAAGTTGGTCAGGTCGATCAGGCGCCGGCTTCTGTCGCCAAAGGGCGCGAGCGCCTCAATCGCCTCGGCTCGGAGCGACTCTGCGAATTCGCGTGCGCTGTCGAGTCCCATCAGGCTGACGTAGGTTGGCTTGTCGGCCGCAGCATCTTTTCCGGCTGTTTTTCCAAGCGTTGCGGTGCTTGCCGTGCAGTCGAGAATGTCGTCGACGACCTGGAACAGCAGACCAGCCCGCTTGGCAAAGCGATCGAGCGACTCGCGAGCATCCGTGGATAGTTCGTCACCGCACAAGGCGCCGAGCATAACGGCGGCGCGGATTAATGCACCGGTCTTCAGCGCGTGCATCAGTTCAAGCTCGGGCTGATTGAGCATCTGCCCGACCGAGTCAAGGTCGATCGCCTGGCCGCCGGCCATGCCGCACGAACCGCTGGCGTGGGCGAGCAGGCGGACCATTTCGATCTGCCGCCCCGGGTGCCCCAGTTCCTGGCGCGCCAGCAATTCAAATGACAGCGATTGCAGACTGTCGCCAACCAGCAGTGCGGTTGGTTCGTCGTATTCGACGTGGCAGGTCGGGCGGCCGCGGCGCAGCACGTCATCGTCCATGCACGGCAGGTCGTCGTGAACCAGTGAGTACGCGTGAATCAGTTCGACGGCGCAAGAAACGACTTCAAGGCGCTCTGCCGGGCTTTGCGTTAGTTCGCCGGCAGCAAACGCCAGCAGCGGACGGACCCGTTTGCCGCCACCCAGGCTGGCGTAGCGCATGGCCTGGTGCAGTCGGGCAGGGATGGCCTCGGCCGAGGGGAGGCGATGCGCGAGTGCGTTCTCAATGCGTGTTTGAACGCTGTGCATCCAGTCGGGAAATTCGAGACTCATCGCGAAACTCCCGCCGTCGCGTCGAAATCGCGGAGAACGCCGTTTTCGAGAATCTGGATCTTGCTTTCGGCGTCGCCGAGTTGCTCCTGGCAATGCTTGAGCAGTTCGCTGCCGCGACGATAGGCCGCAATCGACTCTTCCAGCGGAAGGCGTCCGCCTTCCATATTCTGGACAATCTGTTCCAGCTCGGCGAGCGCCGCTTCAAATTTCAGTTCGGTGACGGCGGATGTCGCAGGCTCGGAAGCCGCATTTCCACTCTTGTCGGCAGGATTGGATCGCGCCATGAAAACAACTCTGAATAAACGATGGAAAATAGCTCAAGCGGGCTCTTCGGTCAAATGGAATGGGCTTTAAACGCAGGGCGGCGCGGCGAAGTTGCGCTGGAATGCGACTAGAATTGCGTGTTTCCCGTTCATCGACTGATCATGCAATCGCTCTGGATGATTGCCGCCAGTTTCCTTTTCGCCTGCATGGGCGTTTGCGTGAAGCTTGCCGCTGAAACCTACCCGCCCTCCGAGATCGTTTTCTATCGCAGCTTCATCTCGCTGCTGATGATGGTACCCGTTGTTCGATTGCATGGCATCACGCTCGCGACGCCGCACTGGCGTTTCCAGCTCTGGCGCAGTGCCGCCGGGTTCGTTTCGCTGCTGATGTATTTTTACGCGATCTTCCTGTTGCCGCTGGCGACGGCGGCGACGCTGGCTTATACGTCGCCTCTGTTTCTGGCGATCTACCTCGGCCTGTTTCGCAAGATGCGCCTGCGCAGCGGCATGATGGCGGCGCTGGGGATCGGATTCGCCGGTGTCGCGCTGCTGCTGAGGCCGACGTTGCATGCAGAACAATGGCTCGGAGGGGTCGTCGGGCTGGGAAGCGGCATGTTGTCCGGCCTTGCGTTCTTCAACATCCGGGAGCTCAGCGAGCGCGGCGAGCCAGAGGCGCGGACGGTGTTCTATTTTTCGCTGTTTTCGACCGTGGCCAGTGGCCTCTGGATGCTGCTCTACAAGTTCCATCCGCTTGACCTGCGCCGCGGGTTGTTGCTGCTCGGTGTCGGTGGCTTCGCGACCGCTGCGCAATTGGCGATGACCCGCGCCTACACGCGCGGAAACACGCTGGTTTCGGCAAGTCTCGCGTATTCAACCGTGATTTTCGCCAGTCTTTTCGGTATGCTGTTCTGGCAGGAGACGCTTTCTCCGGACGCTTGGCTGGCGGTTGCCTTGATCGTCGCCAGCGGTCTTGTCTCCACATGGTTTTCCCGAACGAATCCTGCCGAGCAGGATTGAAACGATAATCGCCAATCAGTACCGCGAACGAGGAGGTTGCCATGATCGTGATCCAGCAAGAGCCGCAACGTGTGATCGTCAATGTCTACGGCGAATTTACCCTGGCCGATTACAAGGAATTCGAGGACATGGTCAATTACAAGGTCAAGTTCGAAGGACCGGTTGACCTTTTGTTCGATCTGCGCGAGATGATCGACTTTACGCTCGACGTAGCCTGGGAAGACATTGTGTTCTCGCGTGCCCATGCCGATGATTTCACGCGTATTGCCGTGCTGACCAACAGTCAGTGGGTGGCCTGGAGTACCTGGCTTTCGAAGGCCGTGATCAGCGCCGATCTGCGAGTCTTCGCCGAAGAAGAGGAAGCCCGGGCCTGGCTCGATGCGGGTGTTGAAATGGAAGGCGCCGCATGAGTTTTTCTACCCTCGTGAATTGCGCGACGCTGGCCGAGCATCTGAACGACCCGACGTGGCGCGTTTTCGATTGCCGCCATCTGCTTTCGGATGTGATGTATGGCGAGAAAGCCTACGCCGAAGGACATCTCCCCGGCGCGTTCTTCATGCACCTTGATCGCGATCTGTCGGGGCCGGTCAATGGCAGGAATGGACGCCATCCCTTGCCCGATCCACAGGCCTTGGCACGCAAACTCGGCGCAGCCGGCGTTTCACGGGAGACGCAGGTCGTCGTCCATGACGACGCGGGCGGCATGATCGCCGGGCGCTTGTGGTGGTTGTTGCGCTGGCTGGGGCACGAACGTGTCGCCTTGCTCGATGGCGGGATCAAGCAGTGGATTGCCGAAGGTCGTGCGCTATCGACCGAAGTACCGCTTTCGCCGCATGCCGAGCTGGACGTGAATCTGCACGACTGGGTGGTGACGACCGACGATGTGCTGGCCAATCTCGATCGGCAGGCCTTCTGCGTCGTCGATGCGCGTGGGCCGGATCGGTTCCGCGGCGAGAACGAGACGATGGATCCGGTCGGTGGTCATATCCCTGGCGCGCGCAACCGCTTCTTTGGCGAGAACCTGGATGCCGACGGCTGCTTCCGTCCGGCGGCAGAACTTCGTCGCGAGTTTCTCGCGCTGCTGGCCGGCGTTGATCCGGCGCAGGCCGTGATGCAATGCGGGTCGGGCGTGACCGCTTGCCACAACCTCCTGGCGATGGAGATCGCCGGGCTGCGCGGCGCGAAGCTCTATGCGGGCTCTTGGAGCGAGTGGTGCAGTGACCCGGCGCGGCCGGTGGCGCGTTAGCGTAACGGCACTGATTGTTCGTCTTAAGAAAGGTCTCCACGGATGAGGAATGCACCGGTAGGAGCGCAGCTTTGCTGCGCGAAGACGGCATTTCTGCCGAAGAACCCCTCCATTCGCCCGATAAAATCGGGCTCCTACAACAATCGTGGTGACCGTGTCCATGCGCCACGATACGTGCACCTGATCAGTCACGCGCGCCGAGCAGCATAGCCGTCACGCAGTCGGTCATCTGGTCGAGCGATTGTCCGCCATCAGCGCGGTACCACTGCGGCGTCCAGTTGAGCATCCCGAAAAGCAGCAGACGTACCGGCGGGGTCGAACTGTGCAACTTGCCCGCCGCCGCGAGTTCATCGAGCGTCGCTTGCCACGGCTTTTGATAGCGATCGGTAATCGCCGCGATTTCGGCGCGAGCGGCCGCATCGAGCGAGCGCGACTCGTACAGCAACATCGGCGCCTCGCATTCACCCTCCAGCAGATTGCCGAGATGCGTCCGGATCAGGGCGCGCAGTCGCTGTTCTGCGTCGTCGATGCCTTCGATCGCGGCCAGTAGACGGCGATACCCGGTTTCAAGCCCTTCGGCCATCGCTGCTTTGAGCAGATCCTGCTTGCTGCGAAAGTGATAGAACGGGCTGCCGGAGCGCATGCCGACGGCGTCGGCGATGTCACGCGTGGTTGTCGCTTCGAAACCCTTCTCGACGAACAGGCGGGCGGCGGCGCGTAGCAACGCCTCGCGACGGCTGGCGTCGCCCGGCGTATTGGCGTTGGGGATGCCTGGCTTGCGTCCGCGTCGCATGGTCAGCGATTCGTCAAAGCGCTGCGGCCAGCCGCGTACCCTGGTCGATGGCACGCTTGGCATCGAGTTCCGACGCGATGTCGGCGCCGCCGATCAGGCTGACGGGAATGCCCGCAGCCTCCAACGGTGCGAGTAACTCACGCTGCGATTCCTGGCCGGCGCAGATGACGATGGTGTCGACCGGCAGCGTTTTCGCCTCGCCATTGACTGTGATGTGCAGCCCCGCGTCGTCGATACGCTCGTAGCTCACGCCTGAAATCATCTCCACGCCGCGCTTCTTGAGCAGCGTACGGCGAATCCAGCCGGTCGTCTTCGCCAGCCCGTCGCCGACTTTCGATGACTTGCGCTGGAGCAGATAGACCTGGCGCGGCGTGGCCTCGCTGTGCGATGGCTTGAGCCCGCCGCGATTGGCGTAGCTGGGATCGATGCCCCATTCTTCGTTGAAGCGTTCCGCTTCGCTTTTTGCCGCGGCGCCTTCGTCGTG
>JAGNOM010000391.1 GCA_017990155.1 Propionivibrio sp.
GCGCCAAGACGTGTGATTCGGTGCTCTTCGTCAAGGTTGAAAACGACGGCTTCGGCCTTGGGGCGCAACGCCGGACGGTGACGGGCAGCCATTTGCCGGAAGCGAAGCGGTTGATGGAGGCGTTCTTTGCGGAACCAGAAAAATTTGAGAGCGCGCCGATGGCGCACAAGGTAGCGCGAACGAAGATCGGGAAGAACGGCGAATGGAATTTGAGCGGAGAGCGTTATCAAGCGACTCCCAACGTTACGACTCAGTACGAAACAGTCGAAATCGGCAACGTGGTTCGAAGCATTACTCCACCGGCCAAACTGCAAAAGGAACTCTACAAAGCGTCTGGGCGCTATCCGATCATCGACCAATCTCAGCACGAAATCGCCGGTTGGACCGATGATGAATCTGCTGTCATTACCCCGTCGAAACCGCTGGTTATCTTTGGCGATCACACGTGCGCCGTCAAACTTACCGCGACCGCCTTCGTGCAAGGTGCGGATGGCATCAAAATACTTGAAACAACGGGTGGTCTGTTACCAGCCTTCCTGTTTCACTTCTTGCGCTCCAATCCGCTAATGTCTGATGGATACAAACGCCACTTCACGGATCTCAAACGCAAAAAAATCCCTCTCCCGCCCCTCGCCATCCAGCAAGAAATCGTCGCGGAAATCGAGGGCTATCAGAAGATCATCGACGGCGCTCGGCAGGTGGTAGAGAACTACCGGCCACGGATTGACGTCCAGCCGGATTGGCCGGTGATTGAACTCTCTGAACTAATTGACGGAAAACCGAAAAATGGCTACTCGGGAAAGCCGGTCCCGTACCCAACAGCAGCAAAGGTCTTGTCGCTGACTGCGACCACTTCAGGAAAACTGGACCTCTCGCAGCACAAATTCCTTGACGAAGAGATTCCCGAGGATGCGCCTTGCCGATGCCGAAACGGCGACATTTACCTCCAACGAGGAAATACCAAAGAACTGGTTGGCACAGCGGCCATCTTTGACAGCGATGAATCTGGGTTCATCTACCCCGATTTGATGATTCGAGTCCGTGCGGACGAAACAAAACTGCTTCGCCATTACTTGCTGTATGTCCTGCAAAGCCCGTCGGCTCGCGAGTTCCTCACTCGCAATGCCGTTGGGGCTGCAGGCAGCATGCCGAAAATCAACCAGGGCATCGTCGAGCGCATTCCTGTTCCGGTGCCATTCCTCGAAACCCAACGCGCCATCGTCGCCGAGATCGAGGCCGAGCAGGCGCTGGTCGATGCCAACAAGCAGTTGATCGCTCGCTTCGAAGCGAAGATCAAGGCCGTCATCGACCGCGTTTGGGGTGGCGATACGGCATGAGCAAACACATAGATGGTCTTCCTCTCGTTTCTTCTCTGTGCCTCTGTGCCTCTGTGGTGAAAGGTTTGCCTCAGATCCATGCAATTTTTCCGCGCCGCGCCCGTCTATAGACGATTGGAGGAAATACCTTGCCTGATAGCGCCGTCAATGCTGCCGAAAACACAACCGCAAGCGCACCTGAAAACGCATCCCGCTCGACGCCCCATATCCCCGACCGGCTGGTCGGCTTCGTCCTGCGCGCAGCGCTAATTCTGGCGCTGCTGCACGCTTACATCGGCTGGCGCTTGCTTCCCGATCTTCCCGGCGGAACCGTCGTCGCGGGGATCGGCGTCGCGGCACTGGTGGTATCCACGTTGCTGATTCCGTGGGGCATGCTGGCGCGCTTTCTCATTGCGCGGCAGCCGCTGTCGGACCGGGTGACCTGGGCCGGGGTGATGGCGATGGGCTACTTTTCGTCCGTTCTGGTCCTCACCGCCCTGCGCGACATCTTCCTCCTGCTGGCGCGGCTGATGCACTCGATCACGGCCAATCCCGATCCGCTGGCGCTGTCGCCGCTGCTTGAGCCTACTGCCATCGCGGTGCCGACGCTGGCGGCCCTGGTGTCGCTGATCGGCTTCGTCAATGCCCGCCGTACGCCGCGCATCCTCGACATCGACGTGCCGATCAGAAATCTGCCGTCGCCGCTGATCAATTTCACCATCGTCCAGCTGAGCGATATCCATGTCGGTTCGACGATCAAGCGCAACTACGTGCAGGCCATCGTCGATCGCGTCAATGAGCTGGAAGCGGATCTGATCGCGATTACCGGTGACGTGGTCGATGGCTCGGTGGAGCGCCTTGCACCGCATACGGAACCGCTCGGCGCGATGGTCTCGCGCCACGGCACCTTCTTCGTCACCGGCAACCACGAGTACTACTCGGGCGCGGAGGAATGGGTCGCGGAGTTCAATCGGCTCGGCCTGCGCGTGCTGCTGAACAGCCACGTTGCGCTCGATCACGATGGGGCGAAGCTGGTCATCGGCGGCGTGACCGACTATTCGGTGCACGTATTCAACGCCGCCTGGCGCAGCGATCCGAAGGCAGCATTGACCGGCAGCCCTTCCGACGTACCCAGAATCCTGCTCGCCCACCAGCCGCGCTCAGCCCATGCCGCAGCAGCCGCCGGCTTCGACCTGCAGCTCTCGGGCCACACCCACGGCGGGCAGTTCTGGCCGTGGAACCACTTCGTCCCGCTGCAACAGCCCTACACCGCCGGCCTGCATCGCCACCAGGCGCTATGGGTCTATACCAGCCGTGGCACCGGTTACTGGGGCCCGCCCAAACGCTTCGGGGCGCCATCGGAAATCACGCGGTTTCGGCTGGTGCCGGGGCGGGGGTGAGAGGGTTTGATCGGGGGAGTGGCGCAATTTGTGGGCGCAATAAGCGCAGCGTATTGCGCCAAAGCGCGTTCCCTGAGCGCCGCGCCAACTTCCGCCACCACCTCTGCCCAATCGCCCATCACTCGCTGCCGGAACAACCGCACGACGCCCGGGTACCACGGTGAGTCGCTGCGTGCGTCGAGCCAGCGCCAGTCGGTTTTGTAGTCCGGCAGGAGAATCCAGCACGGTTTGCCGAGCGCGCCGGCGAGATGGGCGACGGCGGTATCGACGCTGATCACGAG
>JAGNOM010000093.1 GCA_017990155.1 Propionivibrio sp.
TGGACATCGTCGTCGATACTTCGCGCCCTTCGCCCGAGGCCTTGAGCAGCGATTCGAAGGCCGAAAGCGGTGGCACTTCGAGCGGCGCCGCCTTGCTCGGACGGCGCGTCAGGATGCCACCCAGCGCTTCGCGGCGCTCGTACATGTACTTGTACTCGGGCGAGTCCTCGGCGAACTTGATGAAGGGCAGGGACTCGATCTGGTCGTCCGGGACCGGCAGCTTGAAACGATCACGGAAGCGCATGATGGCATTGGTATCGAGCTTCTTCTGCTGGTGCGAGATGTTCATCCCTTCACCGGCTTCGCCCATGCCGTAACCCTTGATCGTCTTGGCCAGAATCAGCGTCGGCTGGCCCTTGTGTTCGACGGCTGCCTTGTAGGCGCTGAAAATCTTGAAGATGTCGTGGCCGCCGCGATTGAGCGCCCAGATGTCGTTGTCGGTCCAGTCGGAAATCAGTTCCCGGAGTTCGGGCGTGTTGAAGAAATGCTCACGAACGTAGGCACCATTCTTGGCCTTGAAAGTCTGGTACTCGCCGTCGACGATTTCCATCATGCGCTTCTTGAGGATGCCTTTCTTGTCACGCTCGAAGAGCGCATCCCAATGGCGGCCCCAGATCAGCTTGATGACGTTCCAGCCAGCGCCGCGGAAGGTGCCTTCGAGCTCCTGGATGATCTTGCCATTGCCACGCACCGGGCCGTCCAGGCGCTGCAGGTTGCAATTGATGACGAAGATCAGGTTGTCGAGCTTTTCGCGCGCGGCCATGCCGATGGCGCCGAGCGATTCGACTTCATCCGTTTCGCCGTCGCCGAGGTAGGCCCACACCTTGCGGTCCTTGGCGTCGATGAAGCCGCGGCTGTCCATATACTTCATGAAACGCGCCTGGTAGATGGCCTGGATTGGTCCGAGACCCATCGAGACGGTCGGGAAGCGCCAGAAGTCCGGCATCAGCCACGGATGCGGATAAGAAGACAGGCCCTTGCCGCCGACTTCCTGGCGGAAGTTGTTGAGCTGGTCTTCCGTCAGGCGATTCATCAGGAAGGCGCGGGAGTAGATGCCAGGAATCGAGTGGCCCTGGAAGAACACCAGGTCGCCGCCGTGATTCTCGTTCTGGGCACGCCAGAACCAGTTGAAGCCGACGTCGTAGAGCGCCGCCGATGAGGCAAATGAAGCGATGTGGCCACCAACGTTGGTGTCGCGATTGGCGCGCACGACCATTGCCATGGCGTTCCAGCGGATGTAGTTGCGGATGCGGATCTCAATGTCCGCATCGCCGGGATACTTGGGCTGGCGATCAGCCGGGATCGTGTTGATGTATTCGGTGGTGGCGCTGTAGGGAATGTCGATTCCCTCTTCGCGCGCTTGCGCGATCATCTGCTGGATAAGGAAGTGGGCGCGGTCCGTACCTTCATGTTCAATCACGCCGGTCAGCGCGTCCTGCCATTCCTGGGTTTCCTGCGGGTCGGTATCCTGATCTACAGGTATATCGGCGTTATCCGGTCGTGCTGCCATGGCTTTCTCCTGGTCTGCGATGGGTTGGTCGGCACTTGACCCGTGAGGCGATTGGCATGGGTCTTGTGCCGTTATTATGGATGGTACGACACTGCTTTGTTCGTTTTGTTATTCCGCATTGTAAGATCATGTATTGCTATGTGCAATATTGCGAAACGCCCGTTGTGACATGCCATCGTTCGATAAGTTCAATGCAAGTCGTTGTGGCGTCGGATTGAGATAAAATCGAGAGGTTTTTGGCTTCATTCGACCGATTCCAGTGATTTGAGGAGAAATGATGGCGGCAGTAGCAAGGGCAGCAGTCCAGCCAGCACCGGCAGAAAGTAGATTATTGATGTCGGGCAACGATGCTGTGGCGCGTGCCGTATGGGAAGCCGGCGTCCGCGTTGCGGCGGCTTACCCTGGAACGCCGGCGACCGAGATGCTCGAAGTAATTTCGACCTATCCCGATCTGTACGCCGAGTGGTCGGTCAATGAGAAGGTCTCGCTGGAAGTCGCGTTCGGCGCGGCGATGGCGGGTTCGCGATCGTTTTGTGCGATGAAGCACGTCGGAATGAATGTCGCCTCTGACGCACTGATGACGATGACGCTAACCGGCGTCTCGGGCGGTCTGGTGATTGCGATCGCCGACGATGTCGGACTGTCGTCTTCACAGAATGAACAGGATTCGCGCTACTGGGGCCGCTTTGCGCACGTGCCGGTGTTCGAGCCGGCCGATTCGCAGGAAGCCTACGACTTCACGCTCGCCGCGTATGAACTCTCGGAACGTTTCCAGACGCCGGTCATCCTGCGCCTGACGACGCGCATCTGCCACGTTAAGGCATTGGTGACGGTCGGCGAACGAAGCGAGAAGCCAGTCGCCGGCTTTACCAAGGACGTTTCGCGCTGGGTGATGGTGCCGGGCGCGGCCGGAAAGCGTCTGCCCTTAATGTTCGAGCGCGAGAATTCGCTGCGCGCCGAAGCCGCGGTGTCGAAACTCAATGCGATTGAGCCCGGGGCGGATCGGCGTGTCGGATTCGTTACCTCCGGCCCAGCTTACATGCACGTACGCGAGAGTTTCCCCGAGGCGCCAGTACTCAAGCTCGGGTTTTCCTGCCCGGTGCCGTTCGATCTGGTACGCGAATTTGCGAAGCAGTGCGATCAACTGGTCGTCGTCGAGGAGGTCGAGCCGCTGATCGAAACCGAGATCAAAGCACAAGGCATCGCCGCCATTGGCAAGGACATCCTGCCGCGCAGCGGCGAGCTGTCGCCGAACGTCCTCAAGCCGGCTATAGCACGCTTGCTTGGCGAACCGGTGCCGGAGGTGGCGACGGTCAAGCCGATGCAGGTCTTCCCCCGTCCGCCGACGATGTGCGTTGCGTGCCCGCATTTGGGTGCTTATTACACGCTCGCGCAATTGCGCAACGTGACGATTTCGGGCGACATCGGTTGCTACACCCTCGGTTTCGGCCAGCCCTGGAATGCACTCGACGCCTGCATCTCGATGGGCGCGTCAATGGGTATGGCGCTCGGTCTCGACAAGGGTCGCTCCGAGGATGAAAAGGACAAGAAAATCGTCGCCGTGATTGGCGATTCGACCTTCATGCACATGGGCATGCAGGGGCTGCTCGACATTGTTTACAACAAGGGCAACGTCACGGTGATGCTGCTCGACAATCGAGCGGTGGGTATGACCGGCGGCCAGAACAATCCGGCCAACGGGCGCGGTATCCACGGCGAAGAAGCGCCGCGTGTCGATTTTGCCAGTCTGGTCAAGGCGCTCGGTGTTAAGGAAGAGCGCGTCCATGTCGTCGATCCCTACGAACTGCCAACACTGTTCAAGGTGTTGCGTCAGGAGACCAAGGTTCCGGAACCGTCGGTGATCATTACCAATCGCCCGTGCGTGCTCGTCGAGGATTACAAGCCGCGCAAACCGTTCAAGGTCATCGAAGATACCTGCACCGGTTGCGGAAATTGCGTCGACGTCGGCTGCCCGGCGATCCACGTGACGCGTCGCGACACGGTGATCAAGCCCAACGGCAAGGAAGTCGAGCGCAATTTCGTGCGCATCGAAAGCGCCGCCTGTACCGGCTGCGGCTTGTGCCTGACACCGTGTGCGCCGGACGCGATTGTGCCGGTCGAGGAATTGGCGATGCCGATTCATGTGGTCAAACCAAGCTGACGAGTCCAGGAATATGTCTGAGATTACTAATATCCTCGTGGTGGGTACCGGCGGTCAGGGCGTCATGACTGCGACTGAAATCCTGGCTGAAGCGGCGATCGCCTTTGGTCACGATGTGAAGAAGACCGAAGTCGCTGGCATGGCGCAGCGTGGTGGCGTCGTCTCCTCGCATTTGCGCTTCGGCCCCAAGGTGCTGTCGCCGCAGATCACGCCGGGTACGGCCGATGTACTGCTTGGATTCGAGGCAGCCGAGGGAATGCGCTGGCGGCATATGTTGAAGCCGGGTGGACTGGCATTGATGAACACCGGACGCCTTGTTCCGCCAGTGGTCGATCTTGGCTTGTACGAGTATCCGGAAGACCCGGTGGCCGAAGTGCGCGCTGCCGGTACGCGTGTGTTCTCCTTCGACGCTTCGGCGATCGCCAAGGAGCTCGGTGAAATCCGGCTGGGCAACACGGTCATGCTCGGCGCGATCTCCGACCATCTGCCGTTCTCGGCCGAGGTCCTAGAGCAATGCATCCTCAAGCGCTTTGCCAGGAAGAAGCCAGAACTGATCGAACTCAATCGCCGTGCCTTCGCGGCTGGGCGGGCGGCTTCGGCAAAGGCGGCGGCGACCGAAAGCGTCTGAGCCGCCGCGCGACTTACGGTAAAATGGCGCTCCTTTCAAAGGGGAGCGCTCGCTATCGTTGAGTGATTTCCCCATCGGTTATCTCGGGGATCACCATGACGGCTCAAATACTCGACGGCAACGCACTTGGACAAAAGCTGCGCGCCGGTTTCAAACAGAAGGCAGACGAACTTGCGGCGCAGGGCGTTCGTCCCGGTCTGGCAGTCATCCTGGTCGGCGAGGATCCGGCTTCGCAGGTTTATGTGCGCAACAAGGTCAATGCCTGCGCACAAGCGGGCTTTCATTCGGAGAAGCACGTCTTTCCAGCCGACGTCGCGCCGCAGGTGGTTCTCGACAAGATCGCCGACCTTAACGCCGATGAGAAGATTCACGGCATTCTCGTTCAGCTGCCTTTGCCCAAGCATTTCGACTCCGATGCGGTCCTCGACGCGATTGCCGCGGAGAAGGATGTTGATGGATTCCGCGCCGAGAACGTCGGCGCTCTGATGCAAGGCCAGCCGTGCTTTATCCCCTGCACGCCGTATGGTGCGATGAAGTTCTTCGAGGATGCCGGTATCAGCCTGAAAGGCAAGGAGGCGGTGGTTGTCGGCCGTTCGAATATCGTCGGCAAGCCGATGGCGATGCTCCTGATGCACGCGGGGGCGACGGTCACCGTCTGTCATTCGCAAACGCGCGATCTCAAGGGGCATTGTTTGCGTGCTGATATCCTCGTCGCAGCGATCGGGAAGCCAAGGATGATCACTGGCGACATGATCAAGCCGGGTGCCGTGGTGATCGATGTCGGCATCAATCGTCTGCCCGATGGGAAACTTTGTGGCGATGTTGATTTCGAAGCGGCCAAGGAAGTGGCCTCATTCATCACTCCGGTTCCCGGTGGCGTTGGCCCGATGACGATAACCATGCTGCTGGCGAATACGCTGGAAAGCGCCGAACGCAAACTCAACGCTTAAGGAGAAATCATGGATAAGCAGCCTCTAGTCGGTATTTTGATGGGGTCGGACAGTGACTGGCCGGTGATGCGTGCCTGCGCGGAAACGCTCAAGCGCTTCGATATCGCGTATGAAGCGCGTGTCTTGTCGGCGCATCGCACGCCCGACGCGGCGCTCGACTATGCCGCAAGCGCACAGGATCGCGGGATGAAGGTGCTGATCGGCGCAGCCGGCGGCGCGGCGCATCTCGCCGGCGTGCTGGCCGCGAAAACGGCCTTGCCGGTGCTGGCCGTGCCGATGCCATCCAAGCACCTGCAAGGACTCGATTCCTTGCTGGCGATGGTGCAGATGCCGGGCGGCATTCCGGTCGCGACCTTTGCCATCGGCGAAGCCGGCGCGGTCAACGCAGCGTTGTTTGTGGTCGCCATGCTGGCGTTGAACGATGCGGAACTCGCCAGGAAACTTGCCGACTTCCGCACCAATCAGTCGGAAAAGGTGCTCGCGAAGACACTCCCCGATCTGCCTTGAGCTGAAGCCGCAATGACCCAGGATTTCGCCCGTGCCGTCCAGCTGTTGCAGGACGGCGAACTCGTCGCCTTTCCGACCGAAACGGTCTACGGCCTGGGCGCCGACGCGGCCAATCCCGAGGCCGTTGCCAAGATTTTCGCCGCCAAGGGACGGCCGGCCGATCACCCGCTGATCGTGCATCTGCCAGGGGCGGGCTATCTCGATCGCTGGGCGCGCGATATTCCGGCTGTGGCCTGGGAACTCGCAGAAGCGTTCTGGCCCGGGCCGTTGACCTTGATTCTCAAGCGCGCGCCGGCAGTGCCTTATGCCGTGACCGGCGGTCAGGAGACGGTTGGTGTGCGTGTGCCTTCGCATCCGCTGGCGCTCGACCTGCTGCGCGCCTACGCGCAGGCGGGAGGCGGGACGGACCAAATGTGCGGCATCGCCGCGCCGTCGGCGAATCGCTTTGGCCGGATCAGCCCGACCGACGCGGCGCATGTGCATGAAGAGCTTGGCGATTCGGTGGCGCTGGTACTTGACGGTGGCCCCTGCGCCGTCGGCATCGAATCGACGATTCTTGACCTTTCCCGCGATGATCAGCCGCCACGGCTGTTGCGTCCGGGGCACATCACGCCGGAGCAGATCGAAGCCGTGATCGGTGTCATGCCCGAACTGCCGGCCACGATGGGAAGTGGAAATGCCGGCGCAACACCGCGCGTTTCAGGCTCGCTCGACGCGCACTACGCGCCGCTGACGCCGATGCGCGTCGTGCCTTCAAAGGCCGTGGCGGCGGTACTTCAGGAGTATGCAAGTCAAGGCGTTGCGTTCGGGCTGCTGGCCTATGGGCGGCCGCCCGTGCTGGTTCAAGCGCATGCCTTGCGCTGCTTGCCGGCTGATCCCGAAGGCTACGCCCGCGGTTTGTATGCGGCCCTGCGGGAACTCGATCAAGCGGGTAATGAAGTCATCGTCGTCGAGGCGATTCCCGCCGGCCCGACCTGGGCGGCAGTGGCCGACCGGATGCGCCGTGCCGAATGCGGTTCAGGCGCGGCCTGACGCGCCGCTCCCCGCTTTCTTTTCCTCAGCGAGCCCCCCAGGGCATCACCGGAACGGTCGAGATGCTGTTGGCTGGCGCGCCATTGATCAGCTTGCGGCTGATGGCGAGATAGACGAGCGTCCGGTTTGTTTCATCCCACAAGCGCACGACACGCGTCTCCTTGAACAGGATTGACGTGTCTTCTGCAAACACCGTTGCTTCCTTGGGTAACTTCTCTGGCAGCGTGATCGGACCGGTCTGCCGGCAGGCGAGCGAAAACTGTGAAGGATCCTGTGCCAGTCCGAGCGATCCACTGACGCCGCCGGTTCGCGCCTGGCTGACGTGGCACGTCACGCCCGGCACCTTGGGGTCATTGAACGATTCGACGCATACCTTGTGGTTGGCGCCGATCAGTTTCCATTCGGTGGTGACGCAACCGACCTGGTCAGCGAGCGTAGCGGCTGAGGTCAGTAGGGCTAAGGTAACTAATAGCGCAGCTTTAGGATTCATGGCGGGGTAGACCTGATCTGAGTAGTGCTGTCGAATTATTTTACAGTCGCTTATCGCTGTTGGCCGACGGTGCAGAAACCATTAGCCGAAATAGTGTGAATTAATTCTCGTTTTTGTCAGATTGCCGGATTTTTGTGCGAGCGGGTAAATCGGTGCTTGTCGGAAATGCTGATCACCATTGATTCGTGGGTGTTGAAATCTGATTATTAACCTTATATAACAAGTAGTTATGCTTTTTGGCACTATAAGTGCTTATGGGTTTGTGTCAATTTCGGTAAGGGTGAGGCATGAAAGTTAAAAATAAACTACTTGTGGCAGCAGTCTGTGCGCTGGCTACCTCAGCGGGGTACGCGAACCCGATGACGGTTGATGTCCGTTTTGGTGAGAATGTTTTCAAAGATTCTGGTTCTGTTGCAGTTGCCCTCAAGGTGGGGGGTGATGAGATTACAGGCGTCGCCGCTGGCCGTTTTCAAGGGACAGCGTTGAATGTGACAGGCGTCCCTGAATCGATTTTCGTCGATAGCCTGGATCACTTGTTTGCCTACTGCTACGACATTTACGACCCCACTTACGCGAAAGAGAAAAATACATACTCGATCAAGCTAGATGGAGAAACCGCGCGTACCCTCAAATTTCTCGGTGCGGTCAATTTCGTGCTAAATGCAGAAAACGATATCTACGATCAGTTTGCCTGGCTGCACCCGACGAGTCGTTATCAGGGTGCGGCAATTCAACTCGGAATCTGGGAGAGCCTGTACGAGACGAAGGATCTAAATTGGGATTTGCGGGTCGGGAATTTCAGTGCGAGCGGTGTTCGGGGGGCTTCCGGTGATTGGTCGAAAACTGATGGGTGGTGGAAAACCTTCCTCAGTGCGATGGATAGTTCTACTTCGCTCGATGGCGACTATGTGATGGTTCTAGCGAGTGACAGGCGCCAAGATCTGATTACTGCCGATCCGCCTCTCGCGGTACCCGAACCCGGTTCGCTGGCGTTGCTCGGGCTCGGCTTGGGCGGATTGTTCTGGGTGCGGCACAGGAAAATGACGATGGTTGACTGAGTTTTCGACTCCGCACGCCGAACGGCGCACGCTCGCCCGAGCCTGTGCCGTTTGTCTTATTTGTGGTTCCGCGAGCCATCTGCTTCGTCCGGCCGAACATTGACCAGAGTGGGCGCGTCCGCGCATACTTTTGGACTCCTGTCCGCGCCCCTGTTGAAACGAACCCGAAGATGCCTTTCCCCCTGCATTCCGTAGTCGCTTGGCTTTTTATTGCCTTCAGGCGCTTCCTGCTGATCGCCGCCGTGGGCTGGTTTGCGGCCGCCCCGCTGCTTGCGGCCGAGCCGTCCGGCATCGAGCTGACGCCCGAGGAAGCCGCCTGGGTCGCGGCGCATCGCGAGACGGCGTTTAGCGTCGGCTTCGATCCGTATTCAGGGATGGACGTGTTCGAGTTCCAGGGTAAGCGCACGGGTTTCTTGCCGGCATTGCTCGACGATATGCAGGCCCAGCTCGGGTTACGCCTGGTGCTGGCCGACGTGAGTACCTGGAACGACGCCTACAGTGGTTTCGAGCACGGACGGATCGATGTCTTGTACGGTGCCAATCCGACGCCGGAACGTGAAGAACTGATGGTGTTTACGCGGCCGGCCTTGCGTTATCCCTACGTTGTGTTCGCGCGCTCGGATTCGTCGGTACAGACGCTCGGCGACCTCGACGGCAAGCGTGTGGGTTTCATCATCAACGATTTTGTCAGCCAGCAATTGCCGCTG
>JAGNOM010000392.1 GCA_017990155.1 Propionivibrio sp.
TCGAAGAAGCCCTTGACGTGTTGCTGTTCGACCGAAGTTCACGCCAAGCCAGACTGACCGAAGCCGGGGCGGAACTGCTGCGTGAAGGTGCCATTCTGCTGTCGGAAATCGACGCGGTAACCTCCCGTGTAAAGCGCGTAGCGACGGGCTGGGAGCCCGAGTTCACGATTGCGGTGGACAGCATCATCGACCGTACAACGGTGATGGAGCTGTGTGCAACGTTCTTCAGTTTCAACCCGCCGACGCGGCTGAAGCTGCGTGCCGAAACGTTGTCTGGCACGCTCGAGGCGCTGACCTCGGGGCAGGCGGATCTGGCGCTTGGCGTGGTGATGGATAGCAATACAACGACAGGCCTGCTGCGCGAACCGCTTGGCACCGTGAGCTTTGTCTTTGCGGTCGCACCGCACCACCCTCTGGCTCAGGTCGCCGAGCCCTTATCCGATGCGATGATTCGCCAGCACCGTGCGGTCGCGATTGCCGACTCGGTTCAACATGGAATGAGCCTGTCCATCGGCCTGCTGACCGGTCAGGATGTCTTTACCGTTGCGGATATGCCAACGAAACTCGACGCTCAGCTCAGAGGTTTGGGCGTCGGCTTCTTGCCGACCTGCCTGGCGCAAGCCTATATCGACACCGGGCGGCTGGTGGTCAAGAAAGTTGATCGAGCAGAACAGCAGGTCCAATCCAGCTACGCCTGGCGAAAGGGCAATCGAGCGGTGCAAGGACGCGCACTACAGTGGTGGCTGGATCAGCTCAAGACGCCAGTGACCCGCTCGGCGCTGTTGGGCGAACGTTCTCGAGTTGGCTAGCACGGGATCGAGGGAGCGATCAGCGCCCGCTGGCGAATCCCCAATCGCCGTGCATTTTCCGCTTTACAGCATCTGCACCACGCTATCGAACGGCAGGCGCGGCCCGCGCGGATAGTTTCCGGAAGCATCGCCATAGCCCAGATGATCAGGTACGCGCCTCGGTAAAGGCCTGTTCCAGTACGCTTGCGTCGTTGATCATCATCCATCCTCAGGTTTGGTGGTTGTCGGAGTTGCTTTCTTGATTTGTCATAGTCGCCTCGAAGACGCGATTACGGTTGCGCTTCGGGATTGCTCCAGGTCCCGTAGGGCGCGATGAAATCATCCGCCTCGACCGGGCCCCAGCTATGCCGCGCGTAGGAATGAACGGCCGGATAGTTGTTCAGGACCGGATCGACGACCGCCCAGGCGGCCTCGACGGCATCCTGGCGGATAAAGAGCGCGCCGTTCCCGGCCAAAGCGTCGCCGATCAGCCGGTCATAAGGGGATTCCTCGCCTTGATGGTCATCGAGCAGATACAGTTCCTGCTGTTCCCCTACGAACTCCTTGCCCACGCTTTTCACCCGCGCAGCCAAGGCCACGGCCGAATTGGGGGAAATGCGAAAACGCAGGTAATTGGCCCGGCCATCTGCCGGCGCGGAATCCGCAAACAGGCGTTGTGGCGGCGGCTTCAGCTGAACGATGACTTCGGCCGCTGTCTCGGCCAGGAATTTTCCGGAACGCAGAAGCCATGGAACCCCCTCCCAGCGCCACGAGTCGATAAAGAGCCGCAGAGCGCAGAACGTTTCCACGTCAGAATCCTGGCTGACGCCCGTTTCGTTCCGGTAGCCCTCGTACTGTCCTCGAACGAGATCCTTGGGGCTCATCGGGCGAATCGCCCGGAAGACGTCGGCCGTCTTGTCGTGCACTGCACCGTAGCCCCGATAAGGCGGCGGCTCCATGGCCAGTAGCGCGACAATCTGGAACAGATGGTTCTGGATGACATCGCGCAGGCATCCGGCCGTTTCGTAGAACCCGCCGCGACCTTCGACGCCGAATTTCTCGGAGAGTGTGATCTGAACACTCTCGACGTAATTCCGGTTCCAGATGGGCTCCAGAAACGAATTGGCAAAGCGGAAGTAGAGGATATTCATGATCGCTTCCTTGCCCAGGTAGTGATCAATCCGGAAGATCGAGTCTTCGGGAAACACCGAGCGCGCGATGCGATTGAGTTCGCGCGCCGAAGCCAGGTCCCGGCCGAAGGGCTTTTCAACAATGAGACGCGCGTTCTCGGCGAGTCCAGACGCGCCGAGTCCCTTGATCATTGTTTCGAACAGCGACGGCGGAATGGCCAGATAGTGGGCCGGACGCTTGGCATTGCCCAGAGCTGCCTTGAGTGCTTCGAAGGTGCCTGGATCGTTGTAGTTTCCACTGACGTAATTGAGCTTGGACAGGAGCCGGGCCAAGGCTTCTGGATCGTCGATTTGACCACCCCCGCCACTATGCTCCCGAATGCTGTTGGTCGCCCGCTCGTGCAGTTGCGTCCGATCCCATCTCGATGAGGCCACACCAATGACCGGCACGTCGAGAGCGCCCCGTTTCGCCATCGCATAGAGCGCCGGAAAGAGTTTCTTGTAAACGAGGTCGCCGGTGACGCCGAATAGCACCAGCGCATCCGATCGTTCCTTACGTGGATGATTCATGGTTGGTTCATCCTTCCTTCGTGTCACATCCGCCTGGCTGGATCATGTATCGGTGCGAGCAGCGCGGATTCGACCAGCACATCGACACCGGCGATCGGCCTGATCGACGCCGCCGGGATGTCCTTACCCGCTCGCCATTCAGAGACTGCCCAATGTTTCGATTCGCCGCTGACCAGGAACAGCGCTTCCCGAGTCCGGCTCAATCGTGCCGCACTCAGGGAGATGCGCTCGGGTGGCGGTTTAGGGGCATTGAACACCGCTAGCGTATCCGGCGACCCGGGTGCTGCGCCCCATTCGTGGCCAGGGAACAGGCTGGCGGTGTGACCGTCTTCGCCCAGTCCAAGCAGAACCAGATCAAAGTCGCCGACGGCTACCAGTGTTTCCGCATAGCGTTGTGCACCCTGCAATGCCCCTAACTCTCCAGGGATGGGATGGACCTGTGACGCGGGAATAGCCCCGTGCTTTAGCCAGACTTCCGCCGCCATGTGAGAATTGCGCGCCGG
>JAGNOM010000393.1 GCA_017990155.1 Propionivibrio sp.
GACACGACGCCCACGCGGACCACGGAGCAATGACATCGAGCGCGGAAGGCGGCATGGTCGACGGCGTCGTCAAGAAGATCGACAAGGCGGCCGGCAAGGTCACCGTCAGCCACGGGCCATTGACCAACCTGAACATGCCGGCGATGACGATGGTCTTCCGCGTCAAGGACGCGGCCTGGCTCGATCAGATGCAGGCCGGCGGGAAGATTCGTTTTGTCGCCGACTCTATCAACGGCGCACTCACCATCGTTGAGCTGGAACCGGCAAAATGAAGCGGATAGTCGTACACCGGATCGCCGCCGCGCTGTTGATCTTCGGCCTGCATATTTCCGCTCAGGCACAGGACGCCGCACCGGGACGAACGGTCGAAAGCCTGCTCGACTACGCCCGCGAGAACAATCCCGAATTCGCCTCGATGCGCTACGAAGCCGAGGCAGCCAGCGAGCGGGTCGGGTCGGCTGACGCACTGGACGACCCGAAGTTCCGGGTGGAGCTCATGGATATCACGCGCATGGGCGAGCAGAACGCGACGCTCTCGCCGAGCCGCGTCGGAAGTACCAAATACACCGTGATGCAGGACTTGCCGTGGATCGGCAAGCGTGACCTCAAGCGCAGCATCGCCGAGATGAACGCCGAAGCCGCACAGGGCGAGGCGCGCGGAACCTGGGCCGAAATCGCCGCCCGCCTCAAAGCCGCGCACGCACAGTTGTACACATTGAGCGAGAACGAGAAGCTCTCGCGCGAGATCCTCGATCTGATGATACGGCTCGAAAAAATCGCCCAGGTGCGTTACGCGGGTGGTCTTTCCGAGCAGCAGGACGTGATCCGCGCCCAGGTCGAGCAGACGGCGATGCGCAACGACCTGATCATGCTGGAGAACGACGACAACATGCTGCGCGCGCGCATCAACATGCTGCTGGCGCGCCCGATCAATGCGCCGCTGACCGAACCCGAGGCGCTGCGCCCGATCCCGGCGCCGGCGAAGCTCGACTACACGACGCTGGAAGAACGCGTGCGCGGCCGCAACCCGCAACTGTTCACCGAAGAGGCGCGCATCAAGTCGGCCGAAAAGAATCGCGAACTAACCTACAAGAACCGCTACCCGGACTTCACGCTAGGCGTCTCGCCGGTCCAGTACCAGAGCTCGATCAAGGAATGGGAAGTGATGGTCGAGTTCAACATTCCCTTGCAGCAGTCGTCGCGCCGCGCCATGGAGCGCGAGTCCGAGTCGATGCTCTCGGCGGCGCGTGCGCGCAAGGACGCGACCGCCAACCAGGTGCTTTCCGAACTCGCCGAAAACCTCTCCGGAATCGAGGCGGCGCGGCGCACCGAAACGCTGACGACGACCAGCCTCCTGCCGCAGGCCGAGCTTTCCTACAAGTCCGCTCTCGCCGGCTACGAGACGGGTAAGGTCGATTTCATGACGCTGATCGAAGCGCAGAAGCAGATCCGGCAAGCGCGCCAGAACCAGATCAAGGCTCAGGCCGAAGCGCAAATCCGATTGTCCGAAATAGAAAAATTGCTGGGAGAAGAACTATGACCGAAGGAAGCCCTCGTGGCTTGACATTTGCCCTCGGAATCCTCGTCGCTGCGGTCGCAGCCGGCGGCGGCTACTGGATCGGCAGCAGGCAGTCGGAAAACGTACCGAGCGCATCACCGGTGACCGCCAGCAACGACGCTTCCAGCAAGAAGGAACGAAAGCTCCTCTACTACCGCAACCCGATGGGGCTTCCCGACACTTCTCCGACGCCAAAGAAAGACCCGATGGGGATGGACTACCTCCCTGTCTACGAGGGTGAAGACGAAGCGGACAGCGACGCTGCCGGCACCATCAAGATCAGCACCGAGAAAGTCCAGAAACTCGGCGTGAAGACCGAAGCAGCGCAGCTTCGCAGCCTGGACAAGGTCGTCCGCGCTGCAGGCCGCATCGAGCCGGACGAACGCCGTATCTACGCCATCTCGCCAAAATTCGAGGGCTACGTCGAACGTCTGCACGTCAATACCACCGGCCAGCCCGTCAGCAAAGGGCAACCGCTATTCGAGGTCTACAGCCCGGAACTCGTCTCGGCGCAGCGCGAATACGCGATCGCCGCGCAGGGCGTCGAAGCGCTGAAGGACGCCGGCGGCGACGCGCAATCTGGCATGCAGCAACTGGCTGAAGCTAGCCTGCTGCGCCTGAAGAACTGGGACATTTCCGAAGCGCAGGTCAAGGCGCTGGCGAAATCCGGCGAGACCAAACGGACATTGACGTTCCGCTCACCGGTGGCCGGCATCGTCACCGAAAAGAAGGCGCTGCAGGGGATGCGTTTCATGCCGGGCGAGGAACTCTACCAGGTGGCCGATCTCTCGTCCGTGTGGGTGATTGCCGACGTCTTCGAGCAGGATATCGGCGCAATCGCCCCGAGCGCGGTTGCGCAAGTGCGCATCAACGCCTACCCGGAAAAGCGTTTCGAAGGCAAGATCAGCTACGTCTATCCGACGCTGAACGCCGAGACGCGCACCGTGTCGGTTCGCATTGAATTGCCGAATCCCGGACAGCTGCTCAAACCGGCGATGTTCGCCCAGGTGGAAGTGCCCGTCTCGGCCAAGGGACCGGTGGTCACCGTTCCCGTATCCGCAGTCATCGACAGCGGGACGCGCCAGATCGTGCTGGTTCAACAAGGTGCAGGCCGGTTCGAACCGCGCGACGTCAAACTCGGCGCACGCAGCGACACGCATGCGGAAGTGATCGAAGGCATCAAGGAAGGCGAACAGGTTGTCGTCGCCGCCAACTTCCTGATCGACGCCGAGAGCAACCTCAAGGCGGCCGTCGGTGGATTCAGCGCACCCGAAGCCAAGGCCAGCGCCGCAACGCCGGTCGGACACCGTGCGGCCGGACGCATCGACGACTACGACGCCAAGACCGGCACGGCGACCATCGAGCATGGCCCGGTCGAGAGCCTGAAATGGCC
The DNA here is from genome assembly GCA_017990155.1 of Propionivibrio sp. Taxonomy (GTDB): domain Bacteria; phylum Pseudomonadota; class Gammaproteobacteria; order Burkholderiales; family Rhodocyclaceae; genus Propionivibrio. The sequence continues at coordinate 2,952 of JAGNOM010000393.1, forward strand.
GGCCATGACCATGGAGTTCAAAATCGCTAACG
>JAGNOM010000394.1 GCA_017990155.1 Propionivibrio sp.
GACTTGCGCGCCCTGGGGCCGGATCGACGAGAAGTCGTAGCCGACACCGCCACCACGGCGCATCGTCTCGGCGGCTTCTGCAAGCGCGCTATAAATGCCGGGACGGCCATCGACGAGTTCGACGATCGAATCGCCCACCGGCTGCACGAAACAGTTGATCAGCGTCGCGGCCAGCGGCGTGCCGGCGGCGGAATTGATGCGGCCAGCGGGGACGAAGCCGTTTTCCTGCGCCCACAGGAAACGCTCTTCCCACTTTGCGCGCTGCTTCTCTTCTTCGTTGGCGGCAAGCGCCTTGGCGACGCGGCGGCGCACGTCGTGAACGTTGGTTTCAGCCCCTTTGGCGTACTTTTCGACGAGCACTTCGGTCGAGATTTCCTGCTCGGGCAACGGAGCAATGGCCGGAAGCTCGGCGATTGCGGTCAGGGAGAGTTGTTGGGCGTTCTGACTCATGGATTCCTCTCTGGTCTTGTTGTTTCTGCTAAGTGCGGGTTGGACGCCGCGCGTGTCCTGCGCGTTCTTGCCGCTCGTGAGTCCGCACTATGACAAAGGTGATATTTGCGCCGTGGCTGTATGGCGAACCGGACGTAAAGCTACTACATATAGTGGTGTGTGGCAACGTATTGACTATAGGTAGTTGTTATGCCTGCGTGGGTATTGAATAAAAAAACGCAGTGAAATCACCATCCTGCGCGCATTTTGATGCCGGATCGAGGCGAAAAAAACTTTCCGGCAGCTGTGTGATGAGCCCCGGAATGTACTGCCGTCAACGAAAAAGCCGTCCCGAAACTCGCGCTCCGGGACGGCTTTTTTGCGCAGAAAGCTACAGGTCGAGCAGCGCCTGCGTGTGGCGGGCGATCATCCATTCCTCGTTGGTCGGGATGACGAAGACGTCAACGGCGCTGTCGGCGGCGCTGATGCGGTGCTCGCCGCTCTTGTTCGCCGCCTCGTCGAGGGCAATCCCCTGCCAGCTCGCTTGCTTGCAGATGTTGGACCGCAGGCCCGGATTGTGTTCGCCGATACCGCCGGTGAAGACCACCGCGTCCAGCCCGCCGGCCGCTGCAGCGAGCGAACCGAGTTCGCGCACGATGCGGTAGCAGAAGAGCTCGATCGCTTCCTTGGCCTCGGGTTTGTCACTGGCGACCAGGGTGCGCATGTCCTGCGAGATGCCGGAAACGCCGAGCAGGCCGGATTCTTTGTAGAGCAGATGCGTCATTTCCTTCACGCCGAAGCCCTTGCTGTCCATGATGTGCAGGATCAGGCCCGGATCGATCGGGCCGCAGCGCGTACCCATGATCAGACCGTCGAGCGTCGAGAAGCCGAGCGTCGTGGCCACGCATTTGCGGCCGACCATCGCCGTCATGCTGGCGCCGTTCCCGAGGTGGCAGACGATGACACGGCCGTCGGCCTTCTTGCAGTGCTGCGGCAGCACACTGGCGATGTATTCGTACGAGATGCCGTGGAAGCCGTAGCGCCGCGCGCCTTCCCCGGTGTATTTGCGCGGCAGGCCGTACACTTGCGCGATTTCGGGCTGCGTGCGGTGGAAGGCCGTGTCGAAACACGCGGTCTGCGGCACGTCGGGAAGCACCTTCTCGATCGCGTAAATGCCGTTCAGGTTGTGCGGCTGATGCAATGGCGCGAGGCGATTGTACTGGGCCAGTTGCTCGAGGTCGGCGGTGCTGAGAACGACCGGATGCGAGTAACGCTCGCCGCCGTGGACGACGCGGTGGCCGACGGCGACGATCTTGCCGCCCTTTGCGCTGCTTGAGAACCAGTGCAGCAGTTGGTCGAATGAAGTGGCATGGTCGGCGCCGGCAGGCAGCGCCTGATCGACGATGCGCGTGCCGGTGTTGTCCTTGGCGACGAGGCGCACATGCGCGGTTCCGATGCCGTCGATCTGACCCGAGATGGCCGCCTTTTCAGCGATGTGTTCAGCGAGTTCAAAAAGCGCGAATTTGACCGACGAGGAGCCGGCGTTGATGGTGAGGATGGACTGTTGCATCAGGATTCCTGTACTTTTCCACGGTTGTGGTGCGCCACCAGGGAGGCGATGACGCACGATGCCATGCGTGTTTCAGCAGTATCGGCACGGCTGGTTAAAACAATCGGCACCTTGGCGCCGATGACGATGGCAGCAGCGAGCGCGTTGGCCATGTACTCAAGTTGCTTGGCTAGCATGTTGCCGGATACGAGGTCAGGCGTGACGAGGATGTCGGCACGACCGGCGACGTTGGAGGTGATGCCCTTGGTTTTCGCGGCGACGAGCGACACCGCGTTGTCAAAGGCAAGCGGGCCATCGAGCAGACCCCCGGTGATCTGGCCGCGATCGGCCATCTTGCACAGTGCCGCCGCGTCGAGCGTGGACTGGATCTTGGGGTTGATGGTCTCAATGGCGGAAAGAATGGCGACCTTCGGCTGCGGGATGCCGATGATGTGTGCGAGGTCGATCGCGTTCTGGATGATGTGCGCCTTGTCGTCGAGCGACGGCGCGATGTTGACCACGGCGTCGGTGATCATCACCGGGTGCGGGTAGCTCGGCACGTCCATCAGGAAGACGTGGCTGACGCGGCGCGTGGTGCGCAGCCCGGACGTGCGCGACACGACTTCGGCAAGCAGCTCGTCGGTGTGCAGGCTGCCTTTCATGATCGCCTCGGCGTCGCCGTTGCGCACCAGCGTCACCGCCATCACCGCCGCTTCGTGGCTGTGGCGGACATTGACGATGCGGTGCCGCTTCAGATCGAGTGCGGCTTCGTCGGCAATCGAGCGGATCTTGCTCTCGACGCCGATCAGGATCGGATCGATCAGTCCGGCTTCTGCCGCCATCAGCGCGCCCTTGAGCGACTCCACGTCGCACGGGTAGACCACCGCCATGTCGATCGGCGGCAAGCCTTTTGCACGCGCGACGAGCGTTTGCAGGCGGGCGTACTTGTCAGAGATGGTGACATCGGGCAGCGCCATGCGCCGGGTACGGAGCTTTTCGCG
>JAGNOM010000395.1 GCA_017990155.1 Propionivibrio sp.
CACATAGGACTGACGGATTTGCGTGCCGATCGAGATCGCGAGGGCGATCAAAGGGACGGATGCGAGCAACAACAGACGCTGGATGACGGATGTGGTCTTCATGAGTACTCCGGACCGTGGTGTTTCTGGGTTAGCTCAGCAAAGAGTCACCTCGTCAAAGCGAAGTTCCCGCGTTCGTCGTTCGGTGCGGAGGCGACGTCTTCATGCTAGCAGCCGGTTTTCGCGGTTGCCAGATTTGAGTCTTCCAGCGCTTCTCGAAAGTAAAAATTGTCGCGCACAATTTGCTCGTTTAGGCGTAGGATGCGCAGTCTGTTGTCGTCAGAATTAAACTGATCTGTTAATAACGAACATTAAAGTGTTACATCGTGACGGCTGATCAGGCGCCAAACGCTTGCCTTCAGCGGGCGTGATCAGCGGATTCAAGGTTCTATTCATCTTTCATTTTCGGGGTGCATCATGGCAAAGGCTTTGGTTCTGGAAAAAATCGGAGATCTCAAATTGCGCGATATCGAGGTGCCGCTCGCCGTAGGGCCGCGCGATGTCAAGATCCAGATCCGCAACGTGGGCGTCTGTGGCAGCGATCTGCATTACTTCCTGCACGGGCGCATCGGCCCCTACGTCGTCGAACAGCCGATGATCCTGGGCCATGAGGCTTCGGGCGTCGTTGCCGAAATTGGCTCCGAGGTGACGCATCTGAAAGTGGGCGACCGGGTCTGCATGGAACCCGGGATTCCGGACTCCAGTTCGCGGGCGACGATGGAAGGTTTGTACAACCTCGATCCGGCGGTGAGCTTCTGGGCGACGCCGCCGATTCACGGCTGTCTTACGCCGTTTGTCGTTCATCCCGCCGCATTCACTTTCAAGATGCCTCACAACGTGAGTTTCGCCGAGGGCGCGTTCGTCGAGCCCCTGGCCATCGGCCTGCAGGCGGCCAAGAAGGCGGCGATCAAGCCGGGCGATGTGGCGGTTGTGATCGGTGCCGGCACGATCGGCGCCATGACCGCGCTGGCGGCGCTGGCCGGCGGTGCGTCCCGCGTCATTCTGGCGGATCTGGTGCCGGAGAAACTCGCCTTGTTCAAGGACGATCCGGCGGTGACCACGGTCAACGTCAGGGAGCAGAGTTTGGCCGAGGTGGTCAAGGCGGCGACCGACGGCTGGGGCGTCAATGTGGTATTCGAAGCCAGCGGCGGCGCCAAGGCCTTCGAGAACATCTTTGAACTGCTGTGCCCGGGCGGTTGCCTGGTCCTCGTCGGCATTCCGGTCGACAAGGTGCCTTTCGATGTGGTGGCGATCCAGGCCAAGGAAGCGCGCATCGAATCGGTCTTCCGCTATGCCAACATCTTCCCGCGTGCCCTTGCCTTGATCAGCTCCGGGAAGATCGACGTGAAGCGCTTCATTTCCCGTGTTTTTCCGTTCGACGAAGGCGTGAAGGCCTTTGAAGAAGCGGCCAAGGCGCGTCCCGGCGATGTAAAAATCCAGATAGCGGTCACCGAATAACGCGTCGATACTTCGCCCTTTTCTTTAACTGCTGATGGTTGCTGCTCCGAAGGATTGTGATGACTGATGATGCTTCTTTGACTTCTTCCGAAGTACCCGCGATACCGGAAACTTACCTGGTGCGTTTGCGGGAAATGCTCAAGGCGGGTTCGCGAAAAATCATTGGTCTCGTCGGTCCTCCGGGTGCGGGAAAATCGACCGTCGGCTTGGCGTTGCGGGAAACGTTCAAGGAAATCTCGCAGATCGTTCCGATGGATGGTTTCCATCTGGCGAACGTGGAGCTTGCGCGACTCGGGCGCGCTGGCCGGAAGGGGGCGCCGGATACCTTCGATAGCGCCGGCTATGTCGATCTGCTGAAACGCCTGCGGTCGCAGAACGCGGACGAAATCATCTATGCGCCCGAGTTCCGGCGTGAGATCGAAGAGCCGATTGCCGGCGCGATCCCGATTTTCCCGGAGACGCAATTGCTCATCACCGAGGGAAACTACCTGTTGCTGGACGACGGGCATTGGAAGAAGGTCCCCACCTTCCTTGACGAGATCTGGTACGTCGATGTCGACGACGCACTGCGCATTGACCGTCTGGCGAGCCGGCACGAACAGTTCGGGCGCAGTCGGGAGGAGGCGGTGGCCTGGGTCAACAACACCGACGAGCCGAATGCCCGTTTGATCGAGACAGGGAAGTCCCGCGCCGACCTCGTTTTCCGCTGGGAAGACAACTGATCCCTATTGATTCCGATTTGCGATGTTTCTCGTCAGGCCGGATTTCTCGGTCTGATATCTGTTATTTGCCGGTAAAAACCAACGAAATTCCTTATGCACTACGCCGCGTCTCAGCCCTGCCGTGAGCACGAACTGCTGCGTGATCCCAACCTTGGTTTCGAACCCGCCGGCGTCAGCGTGGTGCGTTGCCTCGAACATGGCCATCCCTGGCCGCTTGAGCGTTGGCATTACCATGATGAGTATGAACTTCAGCTGATTGTCGAGACGCATGGTCGGGCGTTTGTCGGCGACTACATCGGGCACTATGCGCCAAACCATCTCGTTCTCGTCGGCCCGCGATTGCCGCACAACTGGATCGCATCGGATGTTTCCACAGCGTCGGTTCCAGTGCGAAATCTCGTTATCCAGTTCCTTGACGAGCCGTTTCGCAAGGGCATGGCGCTGTTCCCCGAGCTGGCCGACCTCGTGCCGCTCTTTGACCGCGCGGCGCATGGCATCCAGTTCTTTGGGATCAGCGACGATATCCGCAAGCGTTTCTATCAGGTCAAGGAGAGCCGGGGGCTGGAGCGCTTTTCTGAATTTACCCACCTGCTTCTCGACCTGTCGCGCTGCCAGAACTATCAGCTCCTCTCGACCGTGCGTATGCAGAGTGCCGAGGATCCGTCGTCGTTGGAACGAATCAACACCGTCCTGGATTTTCTGAACAACAACTACGCCCAGGATCTGTCGATGGGCGACCTGTGCGCGCTGGT
>JAGNOM010000396.1 GCA_017990155.1 Propionivibrio sp.
CCCCAGGACTCGACGGCCCATTCCTCGCCCTCGATCCCGACCCAATTGACGCCCGCATTGGCGATCGGATAGTTGCGCGGCGCCTCGATCGGCAAGCCGGTCGCCATCCGGTAGATGAGGTCAAGCACACCGCCGTGCGTGACGACGACCAAGGTTTGGGACGGATGCATTTCCGCGAGTTGGCGAACGCAGGCGCGAATGCGGTCGTGATGTTGCCGACGGCTCTCACCGCCGAGCGGCACATGATCGGGGTCGCGACGTTTCATGGCCATCGCTTCCTCGGCAAAGCGTTCGAGGATCTCCGCGATGACCAGGCCCTCGCAGCGTCCGAAACTCCGCTCGCGCAGCGCGACGAGCGGGATGACCGACAAACCGAGCGCATCGGCAATCGGCTGTGCCGTCTGCCGCGCGCGCCACAGATCGCTGCTGTACAGCGCGTCCGCGCGCATACCCTCGGAAAAATGCCGACCCAACGCTTGAGCCTGCGCCAGGCCGGTCGCATTCAAGGGAATGTCGACGTGGCCCTGCATGCGCAATTGAACATTCCAGTCCGTCTCACCGTGACGGACAAAACAGATTCGGGTCATTGTGTCTTTCACCAATTGTGGCGCCGGAACGATCGCCGGTTCATGCCAATCGCCTTCCAGACTGCCGCCACACGCTCGTTCAGAAGAAGGCGTATGCGATAATCGCCGGCTTCCGCTGTCGCACGACCGCGTCAAGCCAGCGGCAGATTATCCGTCAAAGGCGCTGCGCTTAGGTTTCTCAAAGCCGTTTTGGGCCAACATCCGAGGAATACTCTCGTGAACAACCTGCTCACGCTGTCGCGCAGCATCGACACGCTCACCGAACACATCGGCAAGACCAGCCGCTGGCTCGTGCTCCTTGTCGTCCTGATCAGCGCCGCCAACGCCGTGATGCGTTACGGCGCCAATTACAGCTCGAACGCCTTCCTTGAAATCCAGTGGTACCTGTTCGGCCTGATCTTTCTCTCCTGCGGCGGCTATACGCTGATGCGCAACGAACACGTGCGGATTGACCTGCTCTCGAGCAAGCTTTCTCGGCGCGGGCAGGTCTGGATCGACATCTTTGGCATCGTATTTTTCCTGATGCCGATGGCCATCGCGATCATGGTGCTTTCCTGGCCGGTGTTCGTGAATGCCTGGCAGTCCGGCGAGATGTCGAACAGCGCCGGTGGGCTGATCGTCTGGCCCGCCCGGCTCATGGTTCCTGCCGGCTTCTTCCTGCTCGTCCTGCAGGGGCTGTCCGAGCTCATCAAGCGGATTGGTTTTCTCAAAGGGCTGTGCCCTGACCCGAGTGCCAAAGGAAGCAACGCCCTGACCGCCGAAGAGGAACTCGCCCTCGCCATCAAGGCCAAGAAGGAAGCCGAATGATCGCCAACTTTTTGATTGCCAACATGGCGCCGATCATCTTTGTTTCGATGATCTTCTTTCTGCTGGTCGGGTTCCCGGTCGCCTTTGCCCTGGCAGCGAATGGCGTTCTTTTCGGACTCATCGGCATCGAGCTCGGGCTGCTTGGACCGCAACTCTTTCAGGCGCTGCCCGACCGCATTTTCGGCGTCATGGCCAATGAAACGCTGCTGGCTGTTCCCTTCTTCACCTTCATGGGACTGATTCTCGAGCGTTCCGGCATGGCCGAGGACCTGCTCGACACGATCGGCCAGCTGTTCGGCCCGATCCGTGGCGGACTCGCCTTCGCTGTCATCTTCGTCGGCGCGCTCCTGGCGGCGACCACTGGCGTCGTCGCGGCCTCGGTGATCTCGATGGGGCTCATCTCGTTACCGATCATGTTGCGCTATGGCTACGACAAACGCCTCGCCTCCGGTGTCATCGCCGCCTCCGGCACGCTCGCCCAGATCATCCCGCCCTCGCTGGTGCTGATCGTGATGGCCGACCAGCTCGGCAAGTCGGTCGGCGACATGTACGCCGGCGCCTTCATCCCAGCTTTTGTACTCACCGGACTGTATGTCGGCTACATCGCCGTCGTTTCGATCTTCAAACCGCAATGGGTACCCGCTCTGCCGCCCGAGGCCCGACGCCTGCGCGGATCGGCGCTTCTACTAAGAACGCTGACGACGCTGGTGCCGCCGCTGCTGCTCATCTTCCTCGTACTCGGCACCATCTTCCTCGGCATCGCCACACCGACCGAAGGCGGCGCGATGGGCGCCACCGGCGCACTGATCATGGCGATCGTCCGCAAACGCCTGAACTGGTCGCTGCTCAAACAGGCGATGGAAAGCACCGCGAAGCTGACGACCTTCGTCGTCTTCATCCTGATCGGCGCGCGCGTCTTCTCGCTGACGTTCTACGGCGTCGATGGCCACCTCTGGGTCGAGCATCTGCTGGGAGGATTGCCGGGCGGACCGCTCGGCTTCCTGATCGTCGTCAATCTGCTGATCTTCGTGCTGGCCTTCTTCCTCGACTATTTCGAGCTCGCGTTCATTCTTGTGCCGCTGCTCGCGCCGGCGGCAGAGAAACTCGGGATCGACCTGATCTGGTTCGGCGTATTGCTCGGCATCAACATGCAGACTTCGTTCCTGCATCCGCCCTTCGGCTTCGCGCTGTTTTTCCTCCGCTCGGTGGCGCCCAAATCGGTCAAGACCAGCGATATTTACTGGGGCGCCATCCCCTTCGTCTGTATTCAGATCCTGATGGTCGGACTGCTCATCGCATTTCCGCAACTGGTCACCATGGGGCTCCACAAAGAAAAGGTCGTCGACGTGGATTCGGTGCGGATCGAAGTCCCTGAATACGAATACGAGATCCCGACGGTCGAGTAAACGGAGAACGGGGGCTTTCGCCCCCGTTTCTTTTCCGGACCGCGCCGACAGGTGCGTCCGCCCGGATCAGCCCTTCCGGCTGAACATGAAGTTTGAGTACATCCCCTCGGCCACGCGGAACCACGAGTTTTGCTCGTCGGTGAACTTCTTGTAGTCGTCGTAGATCT
>JAGNOM010000397.1 GCA_017990155.1 Propionivibrio sp.
ATCGATTTCTTCGGCAAACCCGCATACACGATGACCCTGGCGGCGCGCCTGACCGAGACCGGCGCAGCGGTGATCATGGTCTGGGCCGAGCGTCTTCCTGGCGGCGCTGGGTATCACTTTCATCTGCAGCGGCCGACACAACAGATCATCGGTACGACAGAAGAGCGCGCACAGCAGATCAGTCACGAGATTGAGAGGCTGATCCGGCAGTGCCCGGAGCAATATCTCTGGGGTTACAACCGCTACAAACGTCCGCGCGGGGTCGAAGCGCCGCCGGAGAGTGTTTGAGCGTTTGATGTGGCTGGAGGTCACCTGCCGCCAGCCGACTATTAACGGGCGATACGGTAAACCTGTACGACCGGTGGTTGCGATGGGTCGTCGGGCCAGCGGAAAATCTGCTTTGTGGCCGGGTAGCGTTCCTGCACGCCAAGCGCTTCAATGCCGGTGCTTCCCGTCGCGAGATCAATTGGACCGTTTGCGCTGACAAGAATCGCATCGAGACGCTTCTGGTCGATGAGGGGGCGGAAGGTGCCAAGGTAAAGCTGCAGCGTTTGAGGTGTGCCGAAGTGGTGCAGGCGACTGGCATCGATACCGCTTGCTTTCATGGCGTTAGCAGCGAGTCCCGCGTTGGCGGCGAGGCGCAACTCCTTGCCAAGTGCCGAGGCTCGGTAGTTCTCCGTGTTTGTCGAATGAACCGCGTTGTAGGTGGCGCCGATCAGGACGCAGCCGATGACGACGGCCATTCCGGCGAATCGCGTTTTTCCCATGCGTTCCGCCACGTACGCCATTTCGCGGCCGACGAGAAGTGCGCAGGCTGGCCACAACGCAAAGAGCGAGTCCGTTCCTTTGTCCTTGGTCAGCGAGACAGCCAGTAGCCCGACGATGAGCCAACCGGCAAGAAAGCGCTCAAAGCCGCGTTGCCCGACGTCTGCTGCCGGGTGGCGCAGGACTCGCCACAGCGCGAGGATCAGAAAGAGGCTGAACGGAAGGTAGTGAATCAGCAGAGAGCCGACCGGTTTCAGCAGCGCACTCGTTTGCCAACTGTTTGCTTCCAGCAAGAGAGTCCGGGTGGTCGGCGAAAAATCGTGGCTGAGTCCGGCCGGAATCAGCCACGCGAGTACGACTCCAAAAAAAAGAGCGAGGCCCACGTGGTGCGGGCGGAATACGTTCGTCAGGTCCGGATCGCGAGCCGTCATCAAATACGCGCTGAGTAGTGCGCCGCCCGCCAGAAGAATGCCGAGAAGACCCATGCCAAGCGTAGACAAGGCGCTCACGAGCCAGAAGAGAAGCCAGCGCTGCCTTTCGTCGTAGGCGTCACCGGCGCTCGACCGCGCGGAACATGCTGCCAGCGCCGCGACGGTCGCCGTGAGTGCAAACATTGGCTCGGCACCGACCAGTGCGATGTGTTTGGCCGTTGCCGGCGACAGCAGGACTGCCATGGCACCAAGGCCGCCGGCCAGCTCGCCAAAGCGACGGCGCCCGCTCGCGAAGACTAGCAAGGACAATGCAAGAACGGATAGAAAGGACGGCAAGGTCAGCGCCAGGCGCTTGAGTCCAAGTGCGGCGGCAAAGGGTGCCATCAGCCAAGTGTGGAGCGGCGGCAAAGAGATCATCGAGCCGTTCAAGTCGTGCTGGACGAAGACTTGCCCTTGCGTCATTAGATCAAGCAGGGAGCCGATATGCGTTGGCTGACCGTAGCTTTCGAGGTCAGTGCCCCCGTTCAGACGAATCAGATAAACGAGCGCACTGACGGTGCAGATCACAATGATCCACAGAAGGCGCGTCGGCTGCTTGATGTTCATGTCGAAAGTGGCAAGTAGTCGGCCAACTGGAAGCCTGTTCTTCGACACCGTACCTTGTCGGGTGGAATCAACTTTCTTGGCCGGCGTATTTGCGGAACCACTCTGCCCACCGGGCAATTCCCGTATCAAGTGATGTTCCTGGACTGAAGCCAATGTCCTTCTTCAGATCATCCACGTCAGCGAAGGTCGCGAGTACGTCACCGGGCTGCATCGGCAGTAAGTTCTTCAGCGCTTCCTTGGCCAGCGTTTTCTCGATGGTGTTGATGAAAGTCATCAGTTCCACCGGTTGCTGGTTTCCGATGTTATAGACACGGTAGGGGGCACGACTGCTGCCTGGATCGGGGTGGCTTGTGTCGAAGTCGGCATGGGCTGCTGCGACGTGATCCATGACGCGCACGGTTCCCTCGGCGATGTCGTCAACGAAGGTGAAGTCGCGCCGCATCTTGCCGTGGTTGAACACGTCGATCGATCGATTTTCAAGAATGGCGCTGGTAAAGAGCCACGGCGACATGTCCGGGCGCCCCCACGGGCCGTAAACCGTGAAGTAGCGCAGGCCTGTTGTCGGCAGTCCGAACAGGTGGCTGTAGCTGTGCGCCATCAGTTCGTTCGACTTCTTTGTTGCCGCGTAGAGGCTGACCGGGTGGTTGACTTCGTCGTGTACCGAGAACGGCATTCGGGTGTTGGCGCCGTAGACGCTCGAGCTGCTGGCGTAAACGAGATGTTCAACCGCATTATGTCGGCAACCTTCGAGCATGTTGCCGAAACCGACCAGATTGCTCTGGATGTAGGCCTGCGGATTTGTTAGCGAATACCGTACGCCCGCCTGCGCAGCCAAGTGGATCACGCGATTGAATCGTTCTTTGGCGAACAACTCGGCTATTGCTGCACTGTCGGCGACATCCATGCGGATAAAGCGAAAGTTCGCAAACGGCGCGAGGCATTCGAGGCGCGCTGCCTTGAGCCGTGGGTCGTAATAATCGTTCAGGTTGTCGATCCCGACGACTTCGTCGCCACGTTGCAGCAGCAGACGGGCGACGTGCATGCCGATGAAGCCGGCGGCGCCGGTGACCAGAATCTTCATGTGCGGCGACCGATCGCGAAGTACTCGAAGCCCTCGGCGCGCATCGTCGCCGGGTCGTAAAGGTTGCGCCCGTCGAAAACAAC